>JADCEF010000030.1 GCA_020250445.1 Rhodobacter sp. | reverse complement strand
CGGGTCGGGCGCTGGCCTGCCGGTGTTCCCGGACCTTCCGGTCTACGGGGAACCGTGCCGCACGGGCGGGGGAAACGCGGGTCGCGTTTCCTTCTCCCGCCCGCACTGACGAAAGCGCTGCCACCGCTTCAATGGCAGGGGCCATCGCCCCTGCCACAGTGCCACGCTGCCCCTTGACCAGCCGGGGGCCAAAGCCCCCGGCCAGCGCCCGCCCCGCCACCGGCGGGCGCTTCGCACCCACCGGGTCGGGCGCTGGCCTTTCATGGTGCCCGAACCCACCGGTCTGCAGGGCACTGTCGCGCGCGGGCGGGGGAAACGCGGGTCGCGTTTCCTGATCCCGCCCGGAGAGGCGTTCTCACGCACTTCGGGATGCCCGGTCTCTCTGGCAGGGGCCATGGCCCCTGCCACTGCGCCACGCTGCCTCTTGTCCAGCCGGGGGCAAAAGCCCCCGGCCAGCGCCCGCCCCGCCTCTGGCGGGCGCTTCTCGCCCGCCGGGTCGGGCGCTGGCCTCTGTGTCTCCCGGACCGACCGGTCACCAGGGCACCGTCCCGCGCGGGCGGGGGAAACGCGGGTCGCGTTTCCTGGTCCCGCCTGCAGGGGCAATCCCTGTCCCCGGGTCGGGACGAATTTCCCGTCCGACAAGCGGCGGGGATGTTGTTTAGGCGGCCTCAGCCGGGCGCGACAGTAGCGAGCCGGGCCGCGCCCGCGCCACGCCGCGCGTGATCAGGGCCGCCAGAACGGCCTTGATCAGATCGCCCGGCAGATACAGCGCGACCAGTGCCAGGGGCAGGGACAAATTCTGGTTCAATGGCATGCCTGTGATCTGTGCCTCGGTCAGCCTTGCAGCCAAAACGGGAATGCCGAAGGCATAAAGCACTACGATGCCGCCCATAACTGCGCCAACGAAGGCTGCCGGGCCAATCGCCATGCGCCACCGTTCCACGATCAGCCCGCAGACAAAGGCCGCAACCGGAAAACCCAGCAAGAAACCTGCCGATGGCCCGGCAAAGACCCCCAGTCCCCCGCGCCCGCCAGATAGCAGCGGCAGGCCGGCGGCAACAAGCACCAGAAAAAGCACGACAGCCAGCGCACCCCGGCGCGCGCCCAGCACGGTCCCGCACAGCATGATGCCGAGGCTTTGCGCCGTGATCGGCACGCCCACGGCCAGCGTGATCTGGGGGACCAGGCCCAGAACCGCAATCAGCGCGGCGAACAGCGCAATATGGGTCAGGCTTCGTTCCATGTATTCCTCTTGCAGGGCCGGTGTCATTAGCCCGCTCCGCCTCGCGCGCGCAAGGCCTCTGCAACATGTTCGGCATCGTCCAGCGCAGCCAGTGTCACCGGCACCAGCAAAGGCCAGCGCGCCCGGCGCGGTGACCGGGCCCGCCATGCTTCGGAAAGCTGAAGCGCCCGCACCGACAGCACCGGGATGAAGCGGATCACCAGCGCAATCGCAAGCGCGATCAGCCGGGGCGAAAGCCCCGCGCGGCCAAGTGGCCGGGCCAGCCACTCGATCACTGCGATCATGTCCGTCAGGCGGGTTGTCATCGTCACCAGGTTTGCAGCGCCGACGGCGGTGACCAGCCGCAGCACGACAGTCGCCCCTGCGGCCGGGGCCGCGATCCACAGATGCCAGATCAGCACGATCCCCACAAAGGGCCACAGCGGCCAAAGCATGCGTGCCGCCGTGCGAAGGAACACTGCACCGCACGGCACGTGCAGCGCAACGACGAAGGCCAGCGCCAGCCCAAGCGCCAGCGGTCCGTCCATCGCGAAAAGGGCGAAGGTAAAGACGCAAAGTGCAAAAAGCTTCCACCCCGCCCCGACCGGGTGCAGCCAGGTGTCAACCGGGGATGTCAATGTCAGCATCAAGCGCCCCTTCCCTGTCCATCGCCCCGGAAAATGCCGCAAGCACCTGTGCCGCCGGGCCATCCAGATGCACTTGCCCGCCTTCCAGCCACAGCACGCGGTCCATGCCTGCCAGCGTCGACGGATCATGGCTGATCACCACCAGCCGCTGCGGCAGTCCATCCAGCCGCCGCGCCAGACGGGCCTTTGTGGGCAGGTCCAGCGCGGCAAAAGGTTCATCCAGCAGGATCGTTGCCGGTTCCATGGCCAGCACCGCCATCAGGCACAGATACTGCCGCTGGCCCTGGCTCAGCGTCTGCACCGGCACGGCGGCCCAGTGCGCCCGCCCCTCTGCCGCCAGCACGGCGTGCGCCAGCGCCAGCGCCTCGGCAGCCGTGCGGCCCTGCTGGCGCAGGCCGAAGGCAATCTCCTCTTCCACGGTGGGA
This sequence comes from Rhodobacter sp., assembly GCA_020250445.1. Classification (GTDB taxonomy): domain Bacteria; phylum Pseudomonadota; class Alphaproteobacteria; order Rhodobacterales; family Rhodobacteraceae; genus Aliitabrizicola. The sequence continues at coordinate 1,089 of JADCEF010000030.1, read as the reverse complement.
AAGATGATCTGATGGTCCGGGTTCTGGAACAACAGCCCCAGGCGCCGGATCACCGCCCTTCGGTCCCCTGCCGGATCGATGCCGTCCACCCGCACCTGCCCGGTGGTGGGCCGCACAAGGCCCGCCATCACCCGCAACAGTGTGGTCTTGCCCGACCCGTTGCGCCCGACGATGCCGATGCGCCGTTCGGTCAGGTGCGCCGTGATCCCCGACAGGATCGGGCGACCCGCCACGGCATAGGACAGGTCTTGCAGGAACAGGCCGGTCTGGGCGGGCATGGCAGCATCCACTGGGCGCTTTCGCCCTATACGCGCGGGCCTGCCACTTGCCAACAGAAAGGGGCAAACGGGACAAGCCTGCACCGGGGCCGCAGGACGGCACCCGCAGGGTGCGAACCCGCAGGGCTGCGGACATGCCCAACACAGGCAAAGGATCGTTCGGCCCATGGGGCTTGCGCCGGATGAACCATCCGCGCTTTCATATGGCCATTGCCACAGACACTGCGGAAGCGTGCGTAGATGATAGATCTTCTTTACTATGCCATGGCCGGGGCCTTCTTTACCCATGAGCTTGACGCCGTGAAGCGGCACGAGTGGCGCGTGCTGCCGCTGATCCGCGCCCTGCCCGAACGGGTCGGCGAGCAGCTCTTTATCTGGGGCCACGTTCCCCTGTTCGCCCTGTTGATGTGGGGCGGCGACGGGACTGCGACAAGCGCGACGCGCATCGGCCTGTCCGGCTTTGCGGTGCTGCACCTGGGGCTGCACATCCTGTTCCGCCGCCACCCGCGTTATGAGTTCACCACGGCCAGTTCCTGGGGACTTATCATTCTCACAGCCCTGTTGGGCGCGGCATACCTGCTGGTCGTCATGGGCTGAAAGGCGCCCTGCGGGCGCAGGGACTTGGGCAGAGAACCCCTTCGCAACCTCACCGCGCGTCGGGCGGCTGGATCATGATGACGGATCCTTGAATCATACCAATGGCCCATTCAACTGACCTCCGCCCAAGAGCGTGAGGTGATGGAAGCGATGGCCTTTGGGTCGTTGGCGAAGAAGTTCCACGCGGTGCAGCAGGCCTCGACGATATCGTCGT
>JADCEF010000003.1 GCA_020250445.1 Rhodobacter sp. | reverse complement strand
CCTGGTCCCGCCCGGAGTGGCGTTCTTACGCACTTCGGGATGCCCGGTCTCTCTGGCAGGGGCCATCGCCCCTGCCACTGCGTCCCGCTGATCCTTGTCCAGCCGGGGGCCAAGGTCCCCCGCCCGCGCCCGCCCCGCCCTCGCCGGGCGCTTCGCCCCCGCCGGGTCGGGCGCTGGCCTGCGGTGTTCCCGGACCTGCCGGTCTGTGGGGCAGCGTCCCGCGCGGGCGGGGGAAACGCGCTGCGTTTCCTTCTGCCGCCCGGAGAGGCGACGGCACTTCGACCGCTTCAATGGCAGGGGCCATCGCCCCTGCCATTGTGCCACACCGGGATCAGGACCGGCCGGGGTCCAAAGCCCTCGGTCAGCGCCCGACCCGCCACCAGCGGGCGCTGGCCTGCGTAGCACTTGCGGGAAGGGTCCTCATACGGCCGTGGTCCCCGACCGGGCGGGGAAACGCCCTGCGATTCGGGGTCCGCCCGGAACGGCAAGCCGCCTTTGCGACGGATCGGCAGGATGTTCCCCTGAGGCAAGCGTTGGGGATGCTTTTTCAGAACCCTGCAGATGGGACACGCGCATCAGAGGGTCCCCGACGCGCGGGGCCGGGGCAGCCGAGGCATGTCCTGCAATGTGGTCAGTCTTGTTCCTGTCCTTCGCGTTCATGGCCGTGATCGTCATCCTCCAGTTCGAATTCGACGATCTGGAGCGTTCCGGGGTGCAGCTTGACCTCGATCGCGCGGCCTTGCGCGTCGCGGCCGGAAATCCCATAGCAGCCATCGTCGATCCTGATGCGGCGGACGTCCCATCCTTGCGCGACCGCGAATTGGTCCACCGCCTCGCGCGGTTGCCAATCGGCCATCGGCACGAGGCAATCATCGTCAGCCAAGGCCGCACCGGCAGGAAGGGCCGCCAGGAAAGCAAGAATTGTCAGCGTCTTTCTCATGGGCCACACTCCGGGTTACGGCCAGACTGAAGGACGTGATGCGCGCCGAAGCTGACGGCAGCCTGAAGATGGCCGTTGCATGGCTTCACACCACTGTCAGGCAATCGGGGCAGTACGAAGCAAATGCGGGGGCAAAGGGACGGCAAAAGACCATGCGGATCCTGCTGATAGAAGATGACATGGTTCTGGGCGCAGCCGTGCGGGATCAGGTTGCCGCCGATGGCCATTCGGTCGACTGGATGCATCGGCTTGATGCCGCCGGGGATGCGATGGCGGGGGCGGGCTTCGATCTTGTGCTGTTGGACCTGATGCTGCCCGATGGCCGGGGCCTTCTTTTCCTGCGCCGCCTGCGGGCCAGGGGCGATGTGACCCCTGTCATCATCCTGACCGCGCTTGACCAGATCAGCGACCGGATCGAGGGGCTGAACGCCGGGGCTGACGACTATCTGGTGAAACCCTTTGACCTTGCCGAACTGTCCGCCCGGATCAAATCCGTCGCGCGGCGCTATGCAGGCAACCCCAACCCCATCGTCACCCATGGCCCGCTGGAGATCGACCTTGCCGCCCGCAGCATCCACCGCGACGGCCGCCCTGTGACCCTGACCGCCCGCGAATGGGCCTTGTTCGAGGCATTCCTGTCGCGCCCCGGGCAGCTTCTGTCCAAGGCGCAGCTTGAGGACAAGCTCTATGCCTTCGGCACCGAGGTCGAAAGCAACACGATCGAGGTCCATGTCAGCCGCCTGAGGAAGAAGCTGGGCACCGGGGTGATCGAGACCGAGCGCGGCCTTGGCTACCGTCTGGGCCGGGCATGAGGGCGCCGCGCAGCCTTCAGGGGCGTCTTGGGCTTTGGCTGGGCATTGCCCTTGCGGTGCTTTGGATCATTGCGGCCAGCCTGACGGCGCTGATCGCACGGGACGAAATCGAAGAGGTCTTCGATTCAGCGCTGCAGGAAACCGCGCAGCGCATCCTGCCCCTGGCCGTGGTCGATATCCTGAACCGCGAAGAGGCGGGCATCAGCCAGCGCCTGGCCGCCATCCGCGAGCATGATGAATTCTTCACCTACATCGTGCGCGACGATCAGGGGCGCATCCTGCTGCAATCCCATGCCGCCCGACCGGCGGACTTTCCCGCCTGGGACGGGACCGGGTTCCGCCAGACGGCGACGCATCGGCTTTACAGCGACGAGGCCGTGCAGGGCACAATCCGGATCACCGTGGCCGAGCCGCTGGACCATCGCGCCGGTGTCGCGCGGGAAATCCAGATGGTGCTTGGCCTGCCGCTGGTGGTCGTGCTGCCCGCAGCACTGCTCGTCATCGTGCTGGCCGTGCGTGCCAGCCTGGCACCCCTGCGGCAATTCCGTGACCGGCTGGCCGCGCGGGGCGCGCGCGATCTCAGCCCTGTCGCCGGTGCCGGTCTGCCGCCCGAAATCGCGCCGCTTGCCGAAACGGTAAACAACCTTCTTTCCCGGCTGGACGCGGCCTTCAAGGCGGAACGCAGCTTTGCCGCCAATGCGGCGCACGAGCTGCGAACCCCGCTGGCCGGGGCCATCGCGCAGGCGCAGCGGCTTCAGGCCGAGACGCGGGACACCGGTGCAAAGGCCCGTGCGGCCGAGATTGAGACCACGCTGAAGCGCCTCGCGCGCCTTGCCGAACGCCTGCTGCAACTCGCCCGCGCCGAGGGCGGCAGGCTTCGCCGCGATGTCGCCGCCGACCTTCGTCCTGTGGCCAGGCTGGTTGTTGACGACCTTGCGCGGATCGCCGGGCCCGGGCGCATTCTTCTGACGCTTCCGGACGGCGCTGTCATGTCAAATCTGGACGCGGACGCCTTCGCGATCCTGATGCGCAACCTGATCGAAAACGCACTGCGCCATGGCCGGGCGGACAGCCCGATCAAGGTATCCCTTGCAGCTGACGGAACGCTGACCGTCGCCAATGACGGCCCCGTCCTGCCCGGAGACGACCTCGCCCGGCTGACAAGACGGTTCGAGCGGGCCGGGGCCGATGGCGCGGGCAGCGGTCTTGGACTGGCAATCGTGAGATCCATCGCGGAACGGAGCGGAAGCAGTTTCGAAATCCGATCACCCCGCGCCTCCGGCGATTCAGGCTTTGAAGCGACATTTCGCGTGACAGACATGAAGCCTGACGGGTGAGGCGGACTTTTGGAGAGTAAGGTTTCTGCCGCTGCGTCTTGCCGGCGGGGGTTGGTCCGGCCAAGGCAGTTTGCATGGTGTCCCTTCCTAAGCCCCTGTCGCCGACATCCCGTGAGGGAGTCCCCTTGTGCATCCGGCGTCATCGCCCTTGCGGATGAGCAGGCCGGCCACAGCGGCCTGCAAGGCCCCGGACCGGCCCGCCCGGACCATGGCCCTCAGGTGGCGTGGTCCGCTGGCGATCCGGTTCGGGACAGGCATGGCCCGGGCGGTGAAGCCAGCCGGCAAGCGGGGGTGGCAGCCGCCTTACGGTGGTGAGGCTGCTTAGAAGACAGACCGGGGGACTGTTTTCCCGACGAAGGCGCAAGCATGGCGGGGCGCAACGCCCAACGCCGCGGCTTCCCGCAGCAGTGGCGAAACCCTGGCTCCACTGGCGCAAGGTCCATCCCGGCACCGACGGGGGAAACACCGGGGGTCTGCGCGGTCGGGGTGACCAGCCGCGACGCGGGCGATGCCGGGCCGGTGCGCGCCACCGCTTCTGGCGAAGCGGCGCGGGATTCCGGCTGACCTGCCCGGCCGGATCCCGCCCGATCAGGGGATCGCCGGCACCCCTGCCGACGGGGCCTGCAAGAGGCGCATGTGCCACCATGCCATCGCCGGACAGGAGGATGCCGCAATCATCCCGCCGCATATGACCGGCAAGCCATGGAAAAATGTCACAGCAGGTGCCGTTGCAGGTGACGTCGCCCCCGGGGCATCGCGACATCTCGGTCACATGCCCCGGCGGGGATGGCGCGGCTGCCAGCGCCGGAGCCGCGCCGAAACCAGGATGCACTGCATGAGCCGAAGGACCGCGCAGCGAAACGGCCGGGGCGGCACACCTCATGGCGGTTCGCCATCAGCTGCAAACCGGTGGCGGCGCGATGCCTCACCCTCACCCGCCCGGTTGCGGAGTTTCAGGTGCCCGCTGCCGTGCCAAACGGCGATGCCGCGCGCGGCCATCCCTGTCGCGGGCCTCGCAGGACAGGTCTGCCCAAGGTCAGGGGCAGTCAGGACGTCACCCGATCGGTGCAACAGGGTCCATCCTCACAGGAACCGCCCGCTGGCTTTCAAGCGCTTCCCCTCGCCAGCCCGCCCAAGCTTGACTCCCGCCCCCCCGGCGCGCATTAAGCGCCGAAACCGCAGAAGGGTGATCGCGCATGGCGACCAAGGCAAAGACTGACGGCGGTCTGGTCGAGACCGTCAAGACCATCGTCTATGCCCTGCTGATCGCCGGCGTGTTCCGCACCCTGTTCTTCCAGCCGTTCTGGATCCCCTCGGGGTCGATGAAGGATACGCTGCTGGTCGGTGATTTCCTGTTCGTCAATAAGATGGCCTATGGCTATTCGCGCTTTTCCTGCCCGTTCGGCATCTGCCCGATCAACGGCCGCATCCTTGGCCGGGACCCCGAGCGCGGCGATGTCGTGGTGTTCCGCCACCCGGTGAACGGGTCAGACTTCATCAAGCGCCTGATCGGCCTGCCAGGTGACAGGGTGCAGATGAAGAACGGCGTCCTGTTTCTGAACGGCACCGAAGTGCCGCAGACGCCGGACGGAACCTTTACCGAGATCTTCGCGCCGCAGGGGCCGATGGGCCAGTATCCGCGTTGTGAAAACGGGCCCGTGGGCGAAGGTGGCCTGTGCAACGCCAGCCGCTTCACCGAAACCCTGCCGCCGACCGCAGCCAATCCCGAGGGGCGCCGCCACAGCATCCTGAACATCGACACCAACGGCTTTGCCGACAACACCGATGTCTTCACGGTACCTGCCGGGCACTACTTTTTCATGGGCGACAACCGCGACAACAGCCAGGACAGCCGCTTTGGCCAGGCGGTGGGCGGCGTTGGTTTTGTGCCTGCGGAATACCTGATCGGGCGCGCGGACCGCATCATGTTCTCTTCAGCCGGCCGCTCCATGCTGTATTTCTGGACCTGGCGCTCTGACCGGTTCTTCAAGGCGGTCGAGTGAAGCTGTCTGCCGATCTTCTGGCCTTTTCGGGCCGCATCGGGCATCGGTTCCGCCAGCCAGACCTTCTGCTGCGCGCGGTCACCCATGCCTCGATCTCCTCAGCGACGCGGCCCGACAACCAGCGGCTGGAATTCCTGGGCGACCGCGTGCTTGGCCTTGCCATGGCCGAGGCCTTGCTGCGCGCTGACAGCACCGCGACGGAAGGCCAGCTGGCCCCGCGTTTCAACGCGCTTGTGCGCAAGGAAACCTGTGCCGATGTCGCGCGCGAGATCGGCCTTGGCGAGGTGCTCAAGCTGGGCCGGTCCGAAATGCTGTCGGGCGGGCGGCGCAAGGACGCCTTGCTGGGCGATGCGCTGGAGGCGGTGATCGCCGCCGTCTACATGGATGCCGGTTTCGAGGCGGCGCAGGCCGTGGTGCTGGCCCTGTGGGGTGACCGGATCGCAGGGGTCCAGGCCGATGCCCGCGATGCCAAGACCGCGCTGCAGGAATGGGCGCAGGCGCGCGGCCTGCCGCCGCCGGTCTATCTTGAACAGGGCCGGACCGGCCCCGATCATCAGCCGGTGTTCACGGTTGAAGTGCGATTGGAAACAGGGGCCGTGGAACGCGCGGCGGCAGGCACGAAACGGCAGGCGGAACAGGCGGCGGCAAAAGCTTTGCTTCTGCGGATGGAGACGGCAGAATGACCGATGCGGCACCCGGCACCCGCGCCGGCTTTGTTGCGCTGATCGGCGAGCCGAACGCGGGAAAATCGACGCTTCTCAACCGCATGGTCGGGGCGAAAATCTCCATCGTCACGCACAAGGTACAGACCACGCGCACGCGCATCCGCGGCATCGCGATGGAAGGCCAAAGCCAGATCGTGTTTGTGGACACGCCCGGCCTGTTTCAGCCGCGCCGCAGGCTGGACCGCGCCATGGTGGCCGCCGCCTGGGGTGGGGCGGCGGATGCCGATATCACCGTGCTGCTGATCGAGGCGCATCGCGGCATGACCGACGGCGTGGCGCGGATCATCGCCTCCCTGCGCGACCGCTTTCCCAGGGGGCACAGGGTGGCGCTGGCCATCAACAAGATCGACCGGGTCAAGGCCGGGGTGCTGCTGGCCCTGGCCGAACAACTGAACGAAGCCTTCCCTTTCGTGAAGACCTTCATGATTTCCGCCGAAAAGGGCTACGGCGTTGCCGATCTGAAGGCATGGCTTGCCGGGCAGCTCCCGGCGGGCCCCTGGCTCTACCCGGAAGATCAGATCGCCGATCTGCCGCTGCGGATGATCGCGGCAGAAATCACCCGTGAAAAGCTGACCCTGCGCCTGCACCAGGAACTGCCTTACCAGCTGACCGTAGAGACGGAAAACTGGGAAGACAGGCCGGATGGATCAACCAGGATCGACCAGGTCATCTATGTCGCCCGCGATGGCCACAAGGGCATCGTTCTGGGCAACCGGGGGGATACCGTCAAGGCCGTGGGCCAGGCCGCGCGGGCCGAGATGACGAGCTTTCTGCAGCGCCCCGTACACCTGTTCCTGCAGGTCAAGGTGCGCCCGGGCTGGCTGGAAGAGAAAGAGCGCTTCGATGAGATGGGGCTTGATTTCCGGGACGGTGACTGACGGCCCGTATTGCCCGATGTCTGTCCCGGTCCTGCCTGCGCGAGCCGCAGGCGCGGGCATTTGTGGCCGGAAAATGGTGCCGGTGCCGCGCGGGGGCTTTCTTGCCGGAGAGGGGAAATGACCCCCCGCCTGACGGCTGATTTCTGGGTGCGCGCCTATCTGGCAAGGCTGGGGCTTGCCGGTATTCCCGCCTATGTCACGGCCAGGGGCGATGCCACGGCGGGGGCCGTCATGGTAAAGCTTGCCACGCTTGACGGAACCGCCAAGGCATTCCAGCGCTCTTTCGATCCGGCAAGCGGCGCGCGTGTCTGGATCGTGCTGGCCGAAGGCCGGGAGGCCGACGTCGATGCCCTGGTCGCGCGCCAGCGCGGCCGTGACCGCGACCTCTGGGTCATCGAGATCGAGGACCGCGCCGGGCGCACCCTGCTGGACGAGGACGGCCTGTGTTGACCGGCAGGCTTGTGCCGCCCGGTGCGGCATGGTTACTGCGCCCATGGAATGGCGGGATCAGGGGGCCGTGCTGGCCGTGCGGCGCCACGGCGAGACAGCCGCAATCATCGAGGTTTTCACTGCGGCACACGGTCGCCACGCCGGGGTGGTGCGCGGCGGCGCGTCGCGCAAGGTAGCCCCGGTGCTGCAGCCGGGGGCGCAGCTTGACCTGACCTGGCGGGCGCGGCTGGAGGACCATCTGGGCCATTTTACGGTCGAGCCGCTGCAAAGCCGCAGCGCGATCCTGTCGGACCGTGCGGCCCTGTCGGCGCTGAATGCGGTCTGCGCGCTGCTGTCCCACGCCCTGCCCGAACGCGATGCCCACCCGGCCCTTTACCCCGCCACGATTGCGCTTCTGGATGCGCTGGAGGGGGCAGACTGGCAGCTTGCCTATCTGCGCTGGGAACTTCTGCTGCTGGAGGACCTTGGTTTCGGCCTTGATCTGGCGCGCTGCGCCGTCACCGGCCAGACCGGGGACCTGGCCTTTGTCTCTCCCCGAACCGGGCGCGCCGTCAGCCGCGCCGGTGCCGGTACCTGGGCAGATCGCCTGCTGCCCCTGCCGCCCTGCCTGACGGGCGGCGATGTGACCCCGGCCGGGCTGCTGCAGGGACTGGACCTGACGGGCCATTTCCTGACGCGGGAACTCGGGTCGGCGCCGGGTACCCGGCCCCTGCCCGAGGCGCGGGCGCGGCTGGTCGGCCTGCTGGCGCGGTCGGTCTGACAGGGTGCTGAAGAGGTGTCGGCCGCAGGGTCTGGCTGACCGCAAGGCGGGAAACATGTCTGCCTGCGCGCGCCTTGCGTGTCCGGGCAGGGGCGATTGCCCCTGCCACTGCGCCACGCTGATCCTGGCCCAGCCGGGGGCCAAAGCCCTCGGCCAGCGCCCGCCGGGTCAGGCGCTGGCCTCTGTCCTTCTCGGACCTGGCGGTCGACAAGGCACCGTCGCGAGCGGGCGGGGGAAACGCGGGGCGCGTTTCCTGGTCCCGCCCGGAAGAGTGAAGGTATTTTCACCGCTTCAATGGCAGGGGCCATCGCCCCTGCCACACTGCTGCGCCAGGATCAGGACCGGCTGGGGGCCAAAGCCCCCGGCCAGCGCCCGACCCGCCCACGGCGGGCGCTTGTCGCCCGCCGGGTCGGGCGCTGGCCTCTGCTGGTCCAGGACTGACCGGTCTACAGGGCACCGTGGCGAACGGGCGGGGGAAACGCGATGCGTTTCCT
>JADCEF010000029.1 GCA_020250445.1 Rhodobacter sp. | reverse complement strand
GAGACCGGGCGGTTTGTGGCATGACCCTGTTCACCGGCTTTGCGGGCGAGATCGAGGCGGTGATCGGGCAAGAGGCGACCACGGCGCTGCTGCGGCGCTGGGGCGGTTGTCAGATTGCGCTTCCCGTCAAGGCCGAAGGATCGGCACTGGCGGGCGTGATCGGGGACGGGGCGGCAGCGGCGCTGATCCAGGCCTTTGGTCACGGCAAGATCACGCTGCCCTGCGCCGATGCGCGGGGGGCGCGGCGGCGGCGGGCCGAGGCCAAGCGGATGCTGCGCGCCGGTGCCTCGCTGCAGGCGGTGGCGCTGGCCTGTGATCTGCACACCCGCACCGTGTCTGGCTACCGCGCCGAGATCGAGGCAGAGGCGGGATCGGCCCAGATGAAGCTGCCCCTTTGACAGGGGGCGTGCTGGTCTGCCACACTGTGCGGGCGCGCTGACCGGCGCGGCACCGGGCCACCCCCGAAAGCTTTCAAGGTCACATCCGCCCCCGCGATTTGCGAAGGTCATCCGGTATCCGCCGGGGATTATCATGGACATATCTGAGCCGGGCATCGCCATGCTTGAAGCCGAAGAAGGCGTGGTTCTGCGCGCCTATCGCTGCCCGGCCGGGGTCTGGACCATCGGGGCAGGGCTGACGGCGGCATCGGGCGTGGTGACGCCGCGCGCGGGCATGGTGATCACGCCGGTCGAGGCATCGGCGCTGCTGGCAAAGGCGCTGGAGAAAAACTACGAACCCGCCGTTGACCGTGCGATGTGGCCGGGACGTCCGGTGCAGCACGAGTTTGACGCCGGTGTCATGTTCCACTTCAACACCGGGGCGATCAAGCGGGCCAGCTGGGTCAGGGCCTGGATCAGGGACAATGCGGATGCGGCCCGCCGGGGCCTGATGGCCTGGAACAAGGGCGGCGGCAAGGTGCTGCCCGGTCTGGTCAAGCGCCGCAAGCGGGAGGCGGACCTGCTGCTGAAGGGCGTTTACACCCCCGGCAAAGCGCGCCGCGCTGCCGTGCCCGCGCATGGTCCGGCCCGCATTGCCCTGCCGCTGTCGGCGGCGGAATTCAGCGCGGCGCGGGCGGCACTGGCGGGCCTTGGCTATGCCGTGGGCACCGACCCGATCCGGATCACGGCGCAGGCGGTGCGGTCGTTCCAGCGCGATCACGATCTGACTATCGACGGCATTCTGGGCCGCGCCACCCTGTCCACCCTGCAGCGGCGGATTGATGCAAGGCGCAAGACAGCCGTCGCCGCCCCCGCCCTGGGCCTGACCGGCGCGGGCACCGCCACCGGCGGCACCGATGCGCTGGCGGGCGTGCCGCTGTCGGGCGCTGTGCTGCTGGGGCTGGCGGTTCTCTGGGCAGGCTGGCTGGCCTTCCAGTACCGCGATGCAATTGCCGCGACCGTGCAGCGAAGACTGCCGCGTCTGGCCCGGATTCTGAGGAGTTTCTGATGTCAGCCCTGCTTGCCCTTGCTGCCGAGGTCGGCGCGCCGTTCATTCAAAAGGCTCTGTCCGAAAAGGTGGGCGGGCCGCTGGCAACCGAAGTCCTGCGCACGATTGCCGACCGGGCGGGCGTGTCACCGGCGGCACTGGATGAGACGGCGCGCGGGCAGCCCGATCTGGTCCGGCAGGCCATCGCCGAGACCGAGGCGCTGGCCCCGGAGATCATCGCACTGCAGGAGGCAGAGCTTGACGCGAAGCTTGCCGTCTTTGAATCGGAGCGGACAGAGCCGGTCTGGGTGCGCGCCTGGCGGCCCTTGGGCATGTATGGTCTGGGCGTGCTGTGGTTCTGGAACGCCATCATCCTGCATGTGGCCAATGCCATCTGGAAGATTGCCCTGCCGCCGATGCCGTTCGAGCATCTGATGGCGATCAGCGCGCTTTACATGACGCTTTACATGGGCGGGCACACGATCAAGGACGTGGCCGGCAAGTGGATCGGCAAATGAACGGGGATGTGCTGAACATCAGTCCGCTGGTCGCCTGGGTGGTGGCCCTGAACATGCTGCTGACCTTTGCGCTGACGATCTGGAACCTGATGGCATCGGGCAGCCGGGCGAATGCCAAGCGGCTGGATGCCCATGACGGCCAGTTGCAGCAGCACGAGGCCCGGATATCTGCGGTGGAGCAGGGTCAGGAAGCACTGCCGTCGATCCAGAACATGCACCAGCTTGAACTGGCGATGGTGACGCTGAAAGGCGAAATCGTCGCGATGAGAGAGGTGATGGCAGGCAATGCCGCGATCATGACGCGGCTGGAAAACGTGGTTGCGCGGCATGACGCGCACCTTCTGGAGGCAGGCAGGCGATGAGCGATTATGGCGAACTGGTGCGCAGGCACCGCAGGCTTGCGATCCTGAAGCATCTGGAAGCCTGTGCGGAATACACCAGCAACGGGTCGATCCTGCAAGCGGTGCTGATCGGGGTGGGCGTGCCATCGACCCGCGATCAGGTGGTCACCGAACTGGCCTGGCTGCGTGAGCAGGGTTTCGTGGCCTGTCACGATCACGCGGACTTCGTGGTGGTCACCGCCACCGCGCGCGGCTGCGAACTGGCGCGCGGCCTGGCCACGCACCCCGATGTGCAGCGCCCCGGTCCGGGGCGCTGATCGTGCCCGCCCCGCGCAAGGTCGATCTTCTGCCGCCCGAGCTGAAGCGCTGGCTGGAGGCGGAACTGCGCACGCGCGGCTTTGCCGGGTATGAGGCGCTGGCCGAGGCGCTGAACTGGAAGCTGGCAGAGGAAGGGCTGGAACTGCGCATCCAGAAATCGGCCCTGCATGCCTTTGGCGCGGAATATGCCGAGTTCGTCAAGGTGCAGGAATCGGCCAGCGCCTGGGCCGCCGAATGGATGACCGAGGCCGGGATCGGCGAAGAGGCAAAGCGCCACAACGTGCTGTTCCAGATGATCACCGCGCTGGCCTTCAAGGTGATGCAGGCCGAAATGGTCAAGGACGCGGGCGAGATCGACCCGAAGAGCTTGCATTTCATCGGTCGGATGATGAAGGACATCATGGCGTCCTCGGGCATCCGCGAGCAGCTGGCGGCGGCAGAGCGCAAGGCCCAGGCGGCGAAGCTGGACGCGGCGGTGGCCGCCGGTGAGGTGACCGAAGACTTCCGGGCCGAGGCGCGGCGGATCATGGGGTTTGCGTGATGGCCGCGCTGGGTGCCAAGCTGCGCACGGTGGACGGCGGGCGGGTGGCATTCTGGTGCCCCGGTTGCGGCGGGCCGCACCTGATCACCGTCAGCCGCGACGCGGACCCGGACGGGCCGTGCTGGGGATTTGACGGGGATGGCGACTGCCCGACCTTCACACCGTCGATCCTTGTTCGGACGGGTCACTTCGTGGAGCCGAACGGCGGGCACTGTGACCGGTCTGGTGACCCGGATTGGCCATGCGATTGCATCTGCTGCCACAGCTTCGTCACCAAGGGCCGCATCCTGTTTCTGCAGGACTGCACCCATCACTTGGCCGGTCAGACGGTCGATCTGCCGGACTTTCCGATTGGGGGATATCGTGACGATTGAGAAGACACATGAGGGTTTGCCCGTGGCCGGGTACCGCCCGCAGGACGGGACCGCCGTTCAGAAGGTCAACATCAACAAAGAGGCCGAAGAGCGCGTCCTGCGCATTCTGGATGACCTGGCCGCTGATCCCGAGATTGACAAGCGCTGGCTGGCCATCGGGCGGACGCAGATCGAGCAGGGCTTCATGGCGGTGAACCGGGCGGTGTTCAAGCCGGGCCGGGCGGTGCTGCCCGGCGACGGGGACTGATGCGTCATGACCGCAACCCCGGCACAGGTGGCCAATGACCTGGCCGCGCAGGCGACCTTCTTCGCGAAGCGCGATGACAATATCGCAGGCCTGTGCCGGGACAGCCTTTGGCTGATCCGGGCGCTGATCGGCGGGCAGGCGGTCGACGAGCGGTTTCATGCGCGCGTGATCTTGCGGTTGCAGGGCTGGAATTCCCGTCCACGCGCTGCGGTGCCATCGCAGATCGACAAGTCGCTTGACCGGGCGCTGGTCACGCTGACCGAACTGAAGGCCGTCCGGCAATGACCACCCCTGCCCCGGACAGCCCGCTGATCCGCTTTCTGCCCTATCAGCGGGCGTGGATTGCCGACACGTCGCGCTTCAAGGTGGGCATGATGACGCGGCGCGGCGGCAAGACCTTTGCCAGCATGGGCGAGGTGGCGGCGGATTGCACGGCGGCCGAGATCGAGGGGCGCAAGGCGCGCTGGACGATCCTGTCGCGGTCGGAGCTTACCGCGAAAGAAGCCCTTGAAGATGCCCTTAAACCCATGGTCAGGGCCTATTACGAGGTGCTGCGCGGCCTTTCCCGCAAGCAGGAACCGGTGTTCGAAGAGGGCGAGTTCAAGGTTCCGGCGCACCGCAAGGAGGTGACGGCGGGCGGGCTGACCACGGTCATCGATGTGCCCGAGGCCGTCTACAAGACACTCGAGGTGCGGTTTCCCGGCGGCAGCCGGGCCATCGCGCTGTCGGCCAGCCCGGATGCCGCGCGCGGCTTTGGCGGCAACCTGATCCTGGATGAATTCGCTTTGCACCAGGACAGCCGCCGCATCTGGGCATCGGCCTTTCCGGTGGTGGCGCGCGGCGGGCACAAGCTGCGCGTGATCAGCACGCCGAACGGCAAGGGCAACAAGTTCTACGAGCTGATGACGGCCGGGGGCGACACCTGGTCGCGCCATGTCACCGACATCTACCAGGCGGTGGCGCAGGGGCTGGACGTGAACATTGCCGAGTTGCGCGCGGCGCTGGCCGATGAGGATATCTGGGCGCAGGAATTCGAACTGAAATGGATGGATGCCGCCAGTGCCTGGCTGGACTATGATCTGATCAGCAGCTGCGAACACCCTGCGGCGGGGATGCCGGGGCTGTACCAGGGTGGCCCGTGTTTTTCCGGCGAGGATATCGCGGCGCGCAACGACCTGTTCGTGCTGCCGGTGCTGGAACAGGTGGGCGATGTGCTGTGGCTGCGCGAACTGGTGGTGCGCCGCCGGATCAGCTTTGCCGAACAGGACGCGATCCGGGACGGGATATTCCGCAAGTACCGGATCGTGCGGCACCGGATGGACCAGACCGGCATGGGCGAAAAGCCGGTCGAGGATGCGAAGCGCCGCCATGGCACCGACCGGGTGGAAGGCGTGCTGTTCACCGGGCCGAACCGGCTGGACCTGGCCACGCGCCTGAAGGAAGGCATGCAGGACCGCAAGGTCCGCATTCCGGCCGGCGACGTGGTGCTGCGCGCCGATCTGCATTCGATCCAGTCCAGCGTGGGGCCGACCGGGGTGCGCCGCCTGGTGGCGGATGGCGAAAGTGACGGTCACGCCGACCGCTTCTGGGCCATCGCTCTGGCGGTCAGCGGGGCGGCATCGGCGTACCAGCCCTATGACTACCGCGCGGTGCCACGCCACGGCGGCGATGATTTTGACCGCGAGTTCCGGCTGACCGGCGGCTTTGCGGCGCAGAAAGGACTGTTCTGATGGCCCTGCTTGATGCCTATGGCCGCCCGGTGCGGCAACAGAAGCTGACCGAGCCGCTGGCGGAAGGCGGGATGACCGGCATCCGGCAGACCTGGGCGGGCAGCGCCGCGTCCGGCCTGACCCCGGTGAAGCTGGCGTCGATCCTGCGGGCCTGCGACCAGGGCGAGTTGCGCGAGTTCCTGATCCTGGCCGAGGAGATGGAAGAGCGCGACCCGCACTATTTCTCGGTGCTGGGCACGCGCAAGCGCGCCATTTCCGGCATCATGCCGCAGGTCGAAGCCGCCAGCGATTCTGCGCGCGACGTGGAGATCGCCGAGGCGGTGCGCGAAGGGATCGCCGAACATGACGGTTTCGCGGACCTGGTCGGGGATCTGCTGGATGCGCTGGGCAAGGGCTTTTCCGTGGTCGAGATCGACTGGGCGCGCAGCGCATCGCGCTGGACCCCGGCGCGGTTCGATCACCGCGACCCGCGCTTTTTCACCTTCGACCGCGAGACGCGCCGCGAGCTGCGCCTGCTGGATGAAGCGGGGCCGGTCGAGGGCGTGCCGCTGGAGCCGTTCAAGTTCATCACGCACCGCGCCCGGATGAAGTCCGGTCTGAGCTATCGCGGCGGGCTGGCCCGTGTGGTGGCCTTTGGCTGGATGTGCAAGGCCTATACCTTCAAGGACTGGATGTCGTTCATCGAAACCTACGGCCTGCCGCTGCGGCTGGGCCACTACGGGCCGGAGGCGACCAAGGAGGACGTGGCCAAGCTGTATCAGGCGGTGGCGAATATCGGCACCGATGCGGCGGCGGTGCTGCCGAGGTCGATGGAAATCACCTTCGAAAAGGGTCTGTCCCTGTCGGGGCCGGAAAGGATTTTCGAGACCTTTGCGCGCTACATCGACGAGCAGGTCAGCAAGGCGGTGCTGGGCCAGACGATGACGGCCGATTCGGGGTCAAGCCAGGCGCAGGCCACGGTGCATAACGAGGTGCGCCACGACATTGCGGCGGCCGATGCCCGCGCCGTGGCCGGGGCGATCAACCGCGATCTGGTGCGGGCCTTTGTGGACCTGAACTTCGGGGTGCAGCAGGCCTATCCGCGGCTGATCCTGCCGGTGGCCGAACCGGAGGATATCAAGACCAAGATCGAAGGGGCGGCCAGGCTGATGGAGCGTGGCGTGCGCTTCAAGGCGACCGAGCTGCGCACCGCGCTGGGGTTCAGTGACCCGGAAGAGGGCGATGAGATTGCAGGCGGCACCGTCCCCGCCCCGGCAGCGGCAGCGGTCCCGGCGCAGAACCGGCAGGCAGGCCAGGGCCTCGTGCTGAACCGCCAGCAGGGCGAAGACCTGCTGGACGAGGTCGGGGCCGAGATGCTGTCGGACTGGGAAGAGGTCGGCAGTGCCATGGAAGCGGCCATCGCCGGGGCCATCGAGGGGGCCGAAAGCTATGAAGACGTGCTGGACCGTCTGCCCGAGACCCTGCGGCAGATGCCGTCTGCGGTGCTGATCGGGACGCTGGTGAAGGGCATGTTCCGGGCCCGCGCCGTGGGCGATGCGCAGGATGACTGACCATCCCGACCGGCCCGGCTACAGCTTTGACCCCGGCCCGCCGCCCGAGGCGTCGCGGTTCCTGCGCAACAAGGGCCTGCGCCCGTCCTTTTCCTGGCTGGACGTGGAGCCGGAGGAACACGCGGTGGCCTTTGCCGTGGCCAAGGTCGCCGAACTTGACCTGCTGGAGGCGATGCGGGCCGAGGTGCAGAAGGCATTGGATGAGGGCCTGCCCCTTGCCACCTTCCAGAAAAACTGGCGCGCCAACCCCCGCCTTGCGGAATGGTGGGGCCGCAGGGTCATGGAAGACCCCCTGACGGGCGAGATGGTGGAGGTGCAGCTTGGCAGCCCGCGCCGTCTGAAGACGATCTATGACGCCAACCTGCGCACGGCCCGCGCCGCCGGCCAGTGGGAGCGGATCGAGCGCACGAAGGGGGCCTTTCCCTTTCTGGAATACACCCTTGGTGCCAGCGAGCAGCACCGCCCGCACCATGCCGACAAGGAAGGGCTGATCCTGCCGGTGGACAGCCCGTTCTGGGACGAGTGGATGCCGCCGAACGGCTGGGGCTGCAAATGCAAGGTCCGCCCCGTGACGCGGCGCGAGGCCGAGCGGCGCGGCATCAGCGCCACGCCCGACATTCCCGACCGCAAGGTGGTGAACAAGCGCACCGGCGACGTGCAGCTGGTGCCGGTGGGCATCGACCCCGGCTGGCAGCGCAACCCGGGCAAGCTGCGCCGCCAGGCGGCAGAGGGGCTGCTGCGCGACCGGCTGGAAGGGGCACCCGAAGCGGTGGTGCGGGCGGCGGTGAAGGACGTGGCGACAAGCTGGGCGGCGGAGCGAGTGCTGAAAGGCGCTTCCCCTGCG
>JADCEF010000028.1 GCA_020250445.1 Rhodobacter sp. | reverse complement strand
GCTGCGCATTCCCCGTCCGAGGGTCGGGAACTTGGCGAAGGATCGTGATCAATGACGGCATGGGTTCCTCCCTTAGGAACCACATGCAGAATCCAATTCAGACCCCGGCGCTACCTCAAATCTTCAAATGCGATTCCCCTGCTTGGCAGATCGATACCCGCCGCAACCGTCCGGCCCGGCGCTTGACGCCGCCGTCTTGCGCAGGCTATCGCCGCCCCGACCCAAGGAAGGATCGGCCTATGCCCACCTACACCGCGCTGACCACCCTGGCGGGGCAGGACGCCGCCGAAGCCCTGGCCAGGGCCATGGAAAACCTGTCGCCGTCACCCGCCGGGGTGGGCGTGTTCGAGATCGAGGACGGCTCGGGCCTGTGGGAAGTCGGCGGTTATTTTCTGGAAGCGCCCGATGACATCGCCCTGACGCTTCTGGCGCTGGCGTTCAATGCGCAGCCCTTTGCGCTGTCCGAACTGCCGGAAACCGACTGGGTCGCAAAGGTGCGCCGCGAACTGACCCCGGTTGAGGCGGGGCGGTTCTTTGTCTATGGCAGCCATGACGCCGACAAGGTGCCCAAGGGGCGGATTGCCCTGCTGATCGAAGCGACGGTGGCCTTTGGCACCGGGCACCACGGCACGACACTGGGCTGTCTGCGGGCGCTTGACCGGCTGGTGGACGAAGGGTTCGTCGCGCGGTCCGTGGCCGATATCGGCTGCGGCACCGCCGTGCTGGCGATGGCCGCCGCGCGGGTCTATCCCGGTCGGGTCATCGCCTCGGACATAGACGCGGTCGCGGTCGATGTCGCGCGGGCCAATGCGCAGATCAACGGGCTGGCAGACCGCATCGACTGCCTGGAGGCCGCCGGTTTCGGGCATCCGCGTCTGGCCGCTGCGGCCCCGTTTGATCTGGTCTTCGCCAATATCCTGAAAGGCCCGCTGATCGACCTTGCCCCGGCGATGGGTGCCCATATTGCAAGCGGCGGGCTTGCCGTTCTGTCCGGGCTTTTGGTGGTGCAGGCCGAAGCCGTGCAGGCCGCCTATGTCGCGGCGGGCTTCACGCTGCGCCAGCGCGAAGACATCGGCGAATGGTGCACGCTGGTCCTTCAGCGCGGCTGACGCCACCAGCCGCAGCCCCGGTGGCGGGCGCGGCCTTTTCCCTGTGATCGGCAAAGCCGCAGTCGCGGCAAGACCCCCTTGGGGTCAGATGATGCGGTCGATATCGGCCCGGCACAGGCCGATGTCATCCAGTTCGCGGTCAGACAGGGCCGACAGCGCCTTGCGGGTCACGCAGGCGTCGTTCCAGCCCTTCACCGTCGCCAGCACGCTGCTGACAAACTGGATGAAGTGGTACGTCGATGTCGCACCGAACGGTGCCGGACGGGTCGTTTCAAAGGCGGCCATGATCAATGATCCTTTACACATTGCCTGATTTGCGGGCGTTTTCGCCCTTGCGCTGCGATCTAGCTGTGCTGCAGGTGCAAAGCAAGCTGGGGTCAAGACATGTCGCCTATGCATGGCGCGCATGGCTTTGTTCATGATTTTGTCATTGTTTTAAGGGGCCTGACAGCGACGTGTCGGTTTCGCACGCCAACACGTCGCGATTTGCAGCTGCAGCATCGGCCGTGACAGCCGACGGTAAAGCGGCTGGCTGATGTTCGCCATTCGTGCTAACCGTCACCAAAACCGAAGGGCGGCAGGCAACAGCATGAGGGTTCTGGGCATCGATCCGGGGTTGCGAAACCTGGGCTGGGGGCTGATCGACGTGGCAGGCGCGCGCCTGTCGCATGTGGCCAATGGCATCTGCCATTCCGATACGGGCGATCTGGCCGACCGGCTGTTGACCCTGCACGTGCAGCTGACCGACGTTGTCCAGCGCTTTGCGCCGCAGGCCGCCGCCGTGGAGCACACCTTTGTCAACAAGGATGCCGTGGCAACGCTGAAACTGGGCCAGGCGCGGGCCATTGCCCTGCTGGTGCCGGCGCAGTTCGGCCTGACGGTGGGGGAATACGCGCCCAATGCCGTGAAAAAGACGGTGGTCGGCGTGGGACATGCGGCCAAGGTGCAGGTCGAACATATGGTGCGCCTGCATCTGCCGGGGGTGACGATCACCGGCCCGGATGCCGCCGATGCGCTGGCGGTTGCGATCTGCCACGCCCATCACCTGCAATCGGCGGGCCGGTTCATGGCTGCAGTCGACCGGGCCGCCCGTCCTGCCGGGGCAGCCCGATGATCGGGCGGCTGTCGGGGCGGCTGGATTACCGCGCGCAGGATCACGTGCTGATCGATGTGCGCGGGGTCGGCTATATCGTTTATGTCTCGGACCGCACCCTTGCGGCCCTGCCGGGCCCGGGCGAAGCGGTGGCGCTTTACACCGAACTGGTGGTGCGCGAAGACCTGCTGCAGCTCTTCGGCTTTCCCAGCCTGCTGGAAAAGGAATGGCACCGGCTGCTGACGACAGTGCAGGGCATCGGGGCGAAGGCGGGCCTGTCGATTCTGGGGGCGCTTGGCCCCGAAGGTGTCGCGCGGGCGATCACGCTGGGCGATGCGCGTGCGATCCAGGCCGCGCCCGGCGTCGGGCCGAAGCTGGCCCAGCGCGTGGTGCTGGAACTGAAGGCCAAGGCCCCGTCGGTGATGGCGCAGGGGGTGGCGCTGTCCTCTGTTGCCTTTGGCGATGTGCCGGACCCCGATCCGGGGCCCGCAGCGGCCCCTGACCGGAAACCGATGGCCCCTTCGGCTGCGCAGACCCGCGCCGGATTTGCCGCCGACGCCCTTTCGGCCCTGGCCAACCTGGGCTATTCACCGGGGGATGCCGCGCAAGCGGTGGCTTCGGCGGCCGGGGACGCGCCCGAGGCCGATACGCCCGCGCTGATCCGGATGGCGCTGCGGCGGCTGGCCCCGAAGGCCTGAGCGGCAGCCCGCGCAGCCCGCAGGGGGCACAGGCGCGGCACGGCAGAGATCCGGGTATCGCAGCGGCATCGGGTGCTGGCCGCAGCCTTCACGCCGGGCCTTGCATCGCAGTGAAAGTTCAGGGAATGTTCCGCCATGACCCCGGTCCCACACCCAGACCCCGCCCTGCGCCCGGCACCCTTGCCCGAGGATTCAGACCGTGCCCTGCGCCCTCAGGCGCTGGAAGAGTTCATCGGCCAGGCCGAGGCGCGGGCGAACCTGCGCGTCTTCATCGACAGCGCCCGGATGCGGGGCGAGGCGATGGATCATGCCCTGTTTCACGGCCCCCCGGGCCTGGGCAAGACGACGCTGGCACAGATCATGGCGCGCGAGCTTGGCGTCGGGTTCCGGATGACATCGGGGCCGGTTCTGGCCAGACCGGGTGATCTGGCCGCAATCCTGACCAATCTGGAACCGCGCGATGTGCTGTTCATCGACGAGATTCACCGCCTGTCGCCGATTGTGGAGGAGGTGCTTTATCCCGCGATGGAAGATTTCGCGCTGGATCTGGTGATCGGCGAAGGTCCGGCGGCGCGCACGGTGCGGATCGATCTGCAACCCTTCACGCTGGTCGGGGCCACGACGCGGCTGGGGCTGCTGACCACCCCGCTGCGCGACCGTTTTGGCATCCCGACCCGGCTGCAATTCTATACCGAGGATGAGCTGCACGAGATCGTCACGCGCGGTGCGCGCCTGCTGGGGATTGCCGCCGATCCCGAAGGCTGCCGCGAAATCGCCAGACGCGCGCGCGGGACCCCGCGCATTGCCGGGCGGCTATTGCGGCGGGTGGTGGATTTCGTGCTGGTCGAGGGCGACGGCAGGCTGACGCGGGCGATTGCCGACAGCGCGCTGACCCGGCTTGGCGTTGACCATCTGGGGCTGGATGGCGCTGACCGGCGCTATCTGACCCTGCTGGCAGAGCATTACGGCGGCGGGCCCGCCGGGGTCGAGACGATTGCCGCAGCCCTGTCGGAATCGCGCGACGCGATCGAGGAGGTGATCGAGCCCTTCCTGCTCCAGCAGGGGCTGTTGCAGCGCACGCCGCGCGGGCGGATGCTTGCGGCACGGGCCTGGCGGCATCTGGGGCTGGAGCCGCCCCGCAGCGGGCCGCAGCCGGACCTGTTCGAAGCCTGACGGCAAGGCACCTGTGCCGGGCCGGGCGGGGGGCTGTTTGCCCCCCAAGGCCGCCGCCCGTCCCCCGCCCCAAGAGAGACTCCGGTAGACGTACCGCCCGGAAAGGCACGGATCATGCCGCTCGCGCTGTTCCGGGCGATGGTTTCGCCGACGGCCCATTTCCGGAAATAGCTGTGGGGCAGCTTGAACAGATGATCAGAGGTCCGGGCCAAAAGTTCACGCGCTACGCGGTTTGCTGTCAACATGCCAGGGATTTGGGACAGGATTTCAAAGCCACGCTGAAACAGGCCGGCCGCGACAAAGATCGCCATACCGACGATCAGGGATGCTGCGCACTGGAACGGCGGCCTGCGGTTGAGGATGAGCGCAAAGATGACGGGTTCGACCGGCCCGATCAGGCGCGGACAGATCGCCGGAAACACCACATCCGCATGGTGTGGCGTGAAGTCCCAAGGCGTCGTGCCAAACCAGGAAAGCGGCATCCCGCCCTTGCTTTCGCGCTGCCATTCCATCATCGGCAGTTGGCCGCCTTGGCTGGTGAGGAGATCACGCAGGCACCGGGCAGGGCCGCAGCATCCGGCCGGACGGCCAGGACAATCAACTGGTCGGCAACAGGGAAAGCCGAGGCTGCGCAGGACCCAAGCTTTGCGTCAGTGACCTTGTCCAGCACGGCCGGAAGCGTCAGGGCAAGGTAGAAATCCTGGCCGTCAAGAAGCACCGCCATCGCAGGAAATGATGCCGCAATCGGGTCCCTGGCTGTCTGATATCCGTGCGTCAAAAACGGAGATTGGCGCGGAAAGGTCGCCCATGGGAGGCGACTTCAGGACATCGGCAGAGGCCATAACTGACCACCGTCCCTTAAGAACGCAGGTGCCCGGGATGGACAAACGACTTTGCAAAATCCTTCATCGGCCAAACGCACCAGCCCTGTGACAGGGGCAAGCCCCGGTTGCCAGCGCGCGGGGCATCGGCTACCCCGGCAGGATGCCCAGATTCGCGCTGAAGATCGACTATGATGGCGGTCCGTTTTCGGGCTGGCAGAAGCAGGCGAACGCGCCGTCGGTGCAATCGGCCATCGAGGCGGCGCTGGCGCGTCTGGACCCCGCCGCCCCGCAGATCACCGGGGCCGGGCGCACCGATGCCGGCGTTCATGCCACGGGCCAGGTCGCCCATGCGGACCTTGCGCGCGACTGGGACCCGTTCCGCCTGGCCGAGGCGCTGAACGCCCATCTGCGCCCGGCCCCGATTGCCATTCTGGCCGCAGCACGGGTTGCGGAAGATTTTCACGCGCGCTTTTCGGCGATGGAGCGGCGCTATCTGTACCGCCTGGTCCAGCGCCGCGCGCCGCTGACGCATGACCGGGGGCGGGCCTGGCAGGTGCTCAACCCGCTGGATGCCGGTGCGATGCGCGCCGGTGCGGCGCATCTGCTGGGCAAGCAGGACTTCACCACCTTCCGGTCGGCCTTTTGCCAGGCGGCCTCGGCGGTGAAGACGCTGGACGAGGTGCGGATCGAGACGTCTGCCGTTCCCGGAGGATGGGAATTCCGCTTTCACCTGCGCGCCCGCAGCTTTCTGCACAATCAGGTCCGCTCCATCGTGGGCACGCTGGAACGGGTCGGAGCCGGAGCCTGGAGCCCCGGGGACGTCGCCCGCGCCCTGGCCGCGCGCGACCGCGCCGCCTGCGGCCCGGTCTGCCCGCCGCAGGGGTTGTATCTGGTGGGGGTGGGCTATCCTGAAGACCCGTTTCCGGGGGGCTGACCGCGACAGGGGGGGCTGTCTGCCCCCCTCTTGGCCTGCGGCCAATTCCCCCCCCGAGGATACTTCCGAACAGAAGAATCAGGGTTGCGTCCGGCCAAGGTTGCGGTTGCGCGCCGCAAGACCTTGGCACAGATTTGGGGGTGAAGAAGACCGTTGGCGGAAAGACACGGTCCGGTTCAGCCCGCAGGCCGGGCGGCGCGCGCGCAGGCCGGGCGGCTGTCGGCCGATGCCCGGTTCGGGGTACTGGCCTTCACTGACCCGGACAGGGGCGCAGCGGGGATCGGTCGCATCGCCGTCAGGCTGTTGCCTTTCGCAGCGGGCGCTGGAGCCTGGCGAAGTCCCGCCCGCCGGGCTTGAGGTGTGAAGGGTGCGCGGGCAGGAAAAGCACCTGCGGCCCGCATCGCCCGATGGCTGGCTGGTGCCCTGCGGAAGCCGGGAATGTCCGGGATGATGATGTTGTCCGGGCGTGGGGCGGGTACATGCTTCAGATACCTCAGCCTGCGCTTTGCCGTCGGTAAAGTGCCGGGTTTGCATGGCATCCTGTCACGGAGGCTTTTCCGGCGCAGGCATGCGCGAACCCCGATGCCCCGGTCCCCTGGCGGCCTGATCGGTGTGGACACGAAAACCATGCCTGCGCCAGCCATGGCGAAGTCCCGTCACCCCGGAAATTCGGTTTTCACCGCGTCGGGGCGCGACCGGAAACCGCCGCGGTTCGCGGCTGCGCCGGCCGGAGCCGACGCGACTCAATCCCAACGATGACAAGGCGACACAACACGGCATCCGGCGACAGAACGATTCTGCATGGGCGCGGGCTGAGACCGGCTGTATCCGGCCCTCACTCCAGTTCCTTGCCCTCTGGCCATTGCATCCGGGTTTCCAGCGTGACCTGTCTGGTTTGCCCGTCGGGCAGATCGAACCGCCATTCCAGCACGCCACGCTGCCGGTTGAGGTTCTCGGTCGTGGCGGGGGGTGTGGCGGTGTAGCTGATCTTCAGGTCATCCTGTTCCGAGAAGGGCACCCTGTCCTGCAGCCGCACCGGCCAATCGCGCCCCGTGAGGTTGTTGAGGTCGATCTGCACCAGTTCGTTGGACTGGGTGCTGACAGAGAGCAGGCCGGTTTCACCCTGCGATTTGTTGGTGACGCTGCGGGTCACTTGCAGCCCGCGCACCGGGCCGAAACCGACCGTGGCATCCCCGCCTGCGGGAACGTAATCAATGGAATCGACTCCAACGAGACTGCCGTCCAGGAACAATCTCGTCATGGCTGCAACAAGGGGTTCTTCGGAGGTATTCGTGAAATCGGCTGTGACGTAAGCATCATTGAGATCGCGCCAGATCGGCACAGTCAGGGCATAAACCTCCGGGGTGAATTCCATTTGATTCAATGACAGCAAAGTTCCGCCACTCGATGTGCTGCGGATACTGACGGGTACGGGGAACCGGTAAAGTCTTGCCAATCCTACGCTGTCAAAGCTGAAGTTTGAAACCGACTGTTCTTCAACCACCAAAGGCTCCATGACTGGTTCCGCCATGCCGCCTTCGCCATCTGCATATTCCTGTGGCACCCTTTTTTCAACAATGCCCTGGCTGCGTTCGTAGAGCGTTCCGGCTGATACGCTTTCAGTCAGATCGTTCGCCGACAGGATCAGTTCGACACCGTTCCAATCTTCGCCGCTTTGCTGGATGACAAGCACGCGCCGGTCAACCATCAACTTTGGCGTTTCACCCGTTGTCAGCCGGAAGTCGTACTGCGGCCTCCATGCGACCATGCTCGTGAAGTCGGTTACTTCCAGCACAGCAGGCCCGCCCGCGCTGTTCAAAGTCAGCAACAGGTCATATCGCTCTTCCTGATCCGGGGTCAGCGCTGCAAGCGAAGCCCTGGCGCGTTCCAACGCCTTCAGGTCATCCGATCGGGCCAGTTCGGCTGCGGCAGCCTCCTGTTCCGCCTGATGGGCGGTTTGCAGGGCGCGCAGTGTTTCGGTGCCCACCATCTGCGACGGGGCGCGAAGATCATCGATGGACTGGGTGCCATGGGTGGTCTGTGCGATGCCGCGCAGGGCGGCAATCTGTTCCTGTGCCGCCTTTGCCTTCAGCCGGATCGCTTCCGCGGCCGCTGCACTTTCGCGCGCGGCCGCGTCCAGCCGGTCCACCTCTGCCTGTGCCGCCTGAAGGGCGGCACCTGGCTGTCGCTCCAGGGATGCAGGCAGATCCTGCGCGGCGCTGATCGCCACGATGGCAACGCCGTCCGGGGCGTTAATCCGCAAAGACGCAAAAAAGGATTCGGCGTCGAAAAACCCCGATCCCGTCGGAAGATCAGGGATGATCACCTCCGAAACCCCGGGCGGCAGGGTCAGATCGACCTTTCGCGTCACCATGGCCCCGTTGCCGTAAACCGTGACACTCGTGATCTTCGACTCCGCCGTCAGAGTCTGCGCAAACCCCGGCAGGGCGAACAGGCAGGCGGCGGCGGCAAGGCGCAGGGTCGGGGTCATGGCGGGGGTGCCTTTCATGGGCGTCATTCCCGCAAGGATGGCACATGGGGCCAGGGGCCGGAACACCAACGAAAGCATAAGAGACGGCCCAGGCGGGGCTTGCCTGTGACGCCCCTGCCCTTGCCCCCGTCACCGGGCGGCGGTGCAGGCCCCCGGGTGTCAGGCTTTCTTCAAACACCTGTTGCCCAGGACTTCGGCGATCTGCACCGCGTTCAGCGCCGCCCCCTTGCGCAGGTTGTCGGACACGCACCACAGCGAAATGCCGTTGTCGATGGTGCTGTCCTGACGTATGCGGCTGACGTAGGTTGCGTATTCGCCGACGCATTCGATGGGGGTGATGTAGCCGCCGGGTTCACGCTTGTCGATCACCAGCACGCCGGGCGCCTCGCGCAGGATATCGCGCGCCTCGTGTTCATCAAGGAAATCCTCGAACTCGATATTCACCGCTTCGGAATGGCCGACGAAGACCGGCACGCGCACACAGGTGGCGGTGACCTTGATGGACTTGTCTAGGATCTTCTTGGTCTCGGCCACCATCTTCCATTCTTCTTTGGTGGACCCGTCATCCATGAAGACATCGATCTGCGGGATCACGTTGAAGGCGATCTGTTTCTGGAATTTCTTCGGGGCCACTTCCTGCCCCGGAACATAAAGGCCCTTGGTCTGGTCCCACAGCTCGTCAATCCCCTCTTTGCCCGCGCCCGACACCGACTGATAGGTGGCGACCACGACGCGCTTGATCCGGGCGCGGTCGTGCAGGGGTTTCAGCGCCACCACCATCTGCGCGGTCGAGCAGTTGGGGTTGGCGATGATCATCCTGTTGCTGTAGCCGTAGATCGCATCGGCGTTCACTTCGGGTACGATCAGCGGGATCGCCGGGTCATAGCGGTAAAGCGAGGAGTTATCGATCACCACGCAGCCCGCCGCAGCAGCGCGGGGCGCGTAAATCCTGGTCGCTTCGGACCCGACGGCGAACAGGGCAATATCCCAGCCGGTGAAATCGAAGGTGTCCAGGTCCTGGGTACGGACGGTTCTGTCGCCAAAGCTGATCTCGCTGCCCAGCGACCTGCGCGAGGCGAGGGCCGCGATTTCATCCACGGGAAACTCGCGCTCGGCGAGGATGTTCAGCATTTCGCGGCCCACGTTGCCCGTGGCGCCCGCGACGACAACCCTGTAGCCCATCGGGATACTCCTTGACTTCGCACAGCGCCCCTTAGCGCAAGGGACGGCGCGGGGAAAGCGCAAACGCCCGCCGGGCCGGCGTCAGTCCAGGCGGTCGCGGCTGAAGGCATAGATCAGCGTGCCGGCCAGCAGGACCAGGGCAAAGGCCAGGAACAGCGCGTCATAGCGGGCATCGGGGGTGGGTGCGGGAACGGCGGCGTAAAGCGCGCCGGTCGCCATCTGCATGACCCCGACGGCACCGATCCCGAACAGGTTCAGAAGCGTCACCCCCCGCCCCGTCAGATGCGGCGGCAAAAATGCGCGGCCATGCGCGATGACCATGGGAAAGGATGCGCCGAAAAAGCCGACCCCCGCCAGCAGCGCCACGCTGCCCCAGCCGCCGGTCAGGGGCAGCAGCGCCAGCCCCAGCAGGCAGGCCGCAACGGCAAGGTTGCCCCCCAGGATCACGCCCTTGCGGGTGCCAAGAAGCCGGTCCAGCGGGCCATAGGCGAAGTTGCCTGCCACCATCGCCAGCCCCATCAGCAGCGTGACCTGACCGATGCGCGTGCTATCGGCCCCAAAGACATCGCGGTACCACGGCCCCACCCACAGCCCCCTGATCCCGGCGGCGGGGGCATAACAGACCGCCATCATGATCAGGATCGGCCACAGCGCGCGCAGCTTCAGCAGATCAAGCAGCGATCCCTTGGCGGCAGGCAGACGCGGCGGGTCGCGGACCAGCACAAGACAGGCCAGCGCGGTTGTCAGGGTAAGGACGGCAATCGCGCCCACGGTGGGCCGCCAGCCGAAACTGTCCGCCGCCCAGGCCAGCGGCAGAGCCGAGGCGATGTTGCCAAAGCTGCCCAGGCCGATCATGGCACCCGCCAGCGTGCCAAAAAGGGCGGGCGGGTAGGTTCGGGCCAGAATGAAATACCCGGCCATCAGCACCGGAGAACAGCCGACGCCGATCAGTACCATCGCCAGCTTGACCGCCCCCGGCCCTGTGGCGGCCGCGAGCAGACCGGCCCCTGCCGCGCCGACGGCCAGCAGCAGCGCGGTGGTGATGCGCGGCCCCACCCGGTCCAGCGCGCTGCCCACCGGAATCTGCATCAGCGAAAACGCCAGGAACCACAGGCCCGAGGCCGCCGCCAGGTCTTCCGGCGTTGCCCCGATATCGGCGGTCAGCAGCGGCGACAGGACGGCCAGGAAGGCCCGGTAGAACTGGCTGAGCACATAGGCGAAGACAAGACAGACAAGGGCGGCGCGCATGGCCCATCAGCCCGCCGGGCCTGTGCGCCATGCACCGCGTCGGCCGCGCCGCTGTATCTGTTGTGTGTCAGAGGTCATGTTATTCCTTCCGGCTGTGCAGGCTAAGGGGGGCGGGCGGGACCGGCGCGTCCGTTTGCGGCGCCTATGCGGCAGAGGGCACCATCTGGCGTTCGCGGATCGGCAGATGGACGATCGCCGAAAACAGGCCAACCCCGATGCCCACCCACCAGACCAGATCGTAAGTGCCGGTGATGTCATACAGGCGCCCGCCCAGCCAGACACCCAGAAAGGCCCCCACCTGATGGCTGAAGAACACAAGGCCATAGAGCGTGCCCATATGGCGCACCCCGTAGATATAGGCGACCAGACCGCTGGTCAGCGGCACAGTGGCCAGCCACAAGACTCCCATGACCAGCGAGAAAAGGATCACGCTTGTGGGCGTCATCGGCAGCAGGATGAACAGCGTCGCCGCAACTGTCCTCCCGGCATAGATGCCCGCCAGAAGGTATTTCCGGGTATAGCGCTTTCCCAGCCAGCCCGAGGCCAGTGCCCCGAAGATATTGGCGAGCCCGATCAAGGAAATCGCAATGGCCCCCAGCGCCGAGGTGGTGGTGATCCCGAGCGCCGCCAGCGGGCCGGCCGGGCTAATGGCACCGCAGACTTCGGTCACGAAGGCCGGAAAATGCGCGGTGATGAAGCCAAGCTGGTAGCCGCAGGAAAAGAAGCCGACAAAGATCAGCGTATAAGAAGGGTCGCGGAACGCGCGGCGCAGCACCGTGCCAAGGCTGTCCTCAAGCTCATGCCTTGTGGCGCGCCCGGGCGCGCTCAGCAGCGGAAGGAACAGCATCGCCGAAAGGATCACGACCGCGAAGATCACGAAAACCGTCTGCCAGGGGTAGACCTGCATCAGAAGTTCCGCCGCCGGTGCCCCGATGACCTGCCCGGCCGATCCGGCCGCCGTCGCAACACCCAGCGCCACCGAGCGGTTCTCGGGCGATGCGGCGCGGCCCACCACCGCCAGAATGACGCCAAAGCCGGTTCCGGCAATGCCGAAGCCGATCAGGATGTTCAAAAGCTGGTGCGCGCCGGGCGTGACCGCAAAGGCGGACAGCACGAGGCCCGTTGCGTACAAAAGCGCGCCCAGAATGATGGTGCGACGGTCGCCAAAGCGTTCGGCCAGCGCGCCGAACACCGGCTGGCCGATACCCCAGGCCAGGTTCTGGATCGCAATCGCCATGGAAAAATCGGCGCGCGGCCAGCCGAATTCGGCGGCAATCGGGATCTGGAACATCCCGAAGCTGGCGCGGATGGCAAAGGACAGCATCAGAATGCAACAGCCGCCGATCAGGACGGGCGTCATCAGGGGGGCTTTTGTCATGCTGGCGTCCTTGGGTTTGGCCGGTGCCGGGGCACGGACCCTGCTGCGGTCGGGGCGGCCCGTCAAGACAGGACGGATGTTGCAGGCCTGCGTCAGCGGTGACCGCAAGCCGGGCCGCAGCGGGCTTTTCCTGCCGGGCATCGCAGGCTAAGCAGGAAGGCAGGATGCGCGCAACCTTGACGGAGATCTACGAAGCCCGCGTCGCTGGCGGCACCCTGCGGGCCGATCCGGCCCAGCATGCCGTGTTGCCGGGACTGGAAGAGATCCGGCTTTGGCTGGAAGATGAGCCCACCCGTTCGAAGGGCGGGCTGCGCGGCCTGTTCAGGAAGCCGACCGCACCGCCGAAGGGTCTGTACCTGTGGGGCGGTGTCGGGCGCGGCAAATCCATGCTGATGGACCTGTTCTTTGGCGCGGTGGACACCGAGGCAAAACGGCGCGTGCACTTTCACGCCTTCATGCAGGAGATTCACCACGGCATGCACGAGGCGCGCAAACGCCATGTCGACGATGCCCTTGCCCCCCTGGCAGAGGCTGTGGCGGCCGGGGTGCGGCTGCTGGCCCTGGACGAGATGCAGATCACCGACATCACCGATGCGATGATCGTGGGGCGGCTGTTCGCGATGCTGACGGCGGACGGGGTGGTGATTGTCACCACATCGAACCGCCCGCCCGAAGACCTGTACAAGGACGGGCTGAACCGCGCGTCCTTCCTGCCCTTCATCGCGCTGCTGCGCGACCGGATGGAGGTGCGCGAACTGATCAGCCCGACGGATTACCGCCAGCACCGGCTGGAAGGGGCGCAGGTCTATTTCACCCCGGCAGGGCACCAGGCAAAGGCGGCTATCGCGGCCATCTGGAACGATCTGACCGGCGGCGCGCAGCCCGTGCCGCTGCTGCTGCCGGTCAACGGGCGCAAGGTGGAGGTTCCGGGTTTCGCAAACGGCGTCGGGCGGGCCAGCTTCTGGGACCTGTGCGCCCGCCCGCTGGGCCCGGCGGACTTTCTGGCGATTGCGGGGGCGCTCAGGGTGCTGATCCTGGAAGACGTGCCGCAACTGTCATCCGCCAATTACAACGAGGCGAAACGCTTTGTCACCCTGATCGACGCGCTTTACGAGGCGAAGGTGCGGCTGATCTGTTCGGCCGCAGAGGTGCCCGAGCGGCTGTACATCGAAGGTGCCGGATCGTTCGAATTCGCCCGCACCGCCAGCCGCCTGCGCGAGATGCAGGCGGCGGATTGGGGGGCGGCGGTTGTGCCACAGTGACTCCAGGTTGCTTGGGCGTGGCTACCTGCAGTTTGCGGCTAAGGCTGTTGCAATGGAGATGCGGGAAACCACTGCGCAACCATCCGAACTGCCACCCGGACCGACAAGGTCACGCTCCGGTGGAGCGTGGCCCGGTCCGTTGCCCGAAGGCGCAAGCCGCAGGGCAAAGGGGGTTGGGCCGGGGATAAGGCTGGTAAATCAGGCCGCGCCTGCCTGGGCGGGCGCGAAACGCGCCTGCCACGGGCAGGCGCGGCCTGATTTGACGCGTGTCAAATCAGGCAAGAAGCGTAAGAAACCAATGTGTTGCCCCGGTCACCCATACATCATCTCATTCTTGCCGGGCACGTTTGCCTTGAACAACGGGCAAACACCCCCATCTTGCCACGAGGTGTCAAACCAGCAGGAGACCCGCCATGACAAGCCCGAAACTGAAGATCGCCATCGGCGTGATCCTTGCCCTGGTCATGGCCCTGCCGCTGGTTGGCTGATCAGGCGGCCTTTGCCGCCAGAATATCGCGCACCATCGGGATGACCCGGCTTCCATACAAGCGGATGCTTTCCATCATCTGCGCCTGCGGCATGGCCCCGTTGGAGTATTTCAGATCAAAGCGGCCCAGACCCAGCGCGCTGACGGTGGCGGCAATCTTGCGTGCCACGGTTTCGGGTGATCCGACATAAAGCGAGCCTTGCGCAACCTCGCGCCGGAAGGCCTCGCGCGTGGTGGGCGGCCAGCCGCGTTCGCCGCCGATGCGGTCATGCATCTTGCGGTAATGCGGCCAGAGCTGGTCCTGCGCCAGCTCATCCGTGGCGGCGATGTGGCCGGGGGAATGCACCCCCAAGGGGCGGACGGGCCGGTCCATCTGCCGCGCCGCGCGCTGATACAGGTCCACATAAGGAAGGAAGCGGCGCGGATCGCCGCCGATGATCGCCAGCATCATCGGCAGGTCATGCTGCACCGCGCGCACCACCGAGTCCGGGCTGCCGCCGACCCCGATGGAAACAGCCAGCCCTTCGGGTGCCAGCGTGGGAAACACACGCTGATTGACCAGCGGCGCACGGGTTTGCCCGGACCATGTCACGACGGGATCGCGGACGAGGTGCGTGAACAGGTCCAGCTTTTCTTCGAACAGACGTTCGTAATCCTTCAGCTCGAACCCGAACAGCGGGAAGCTTTCGGTAAAGGACCCGCGCCCGAGGATGACTTCGGCCCGGCCACCGGAAATGGCGTTCAGCGTCGAGAACCGCTGAAACACCCGCACCGGATCGTCCGACGACAGCACGGTGACCGCAGAGCCAAGGCGGATGCGGCCGGTCCGGGCGGCGATGGCGGCCAGAACCACCTCTGGCGCAGAGACAGCGAAATCATCGCGGTGATGTTCGCCGACCCCCAGAAAATCAATGCCCAGACTGTCGGCCAGCGTGCCCTGATCGACCAGATCGCGCAGCACCTGATCGTGGGGCAGAAGCCTGCCGTCTTCGCCCAGGGTCACATCGCCAAAGGTATCAAGGCCAAGGGAAAGCGTCATTTCGGTGCCTCATCATCGGGGATCGGGGCAAAGGTACTGCCGCAGGGGTGCCGCCGCAACATCCGGCACTGTGCGCGGGCGGCGGGCCGCTGTGCGCAAACCGCTCAGGGCCGCAGTGGCGAGCGGCCCTGATCCCCCAGCACCCAGACATCGCGGTCTTCAATGACAATGGCGGTCAGCGGGCCACCGTAGCCCGCACTGCTGTCGATGTTTACGCGGTTGCCGTAATGCTTCGGTGCATCCAGCGCGGTATGCCCATGCACCACCAGCGCGCCGTGATCGCGCGGGTCTTCCAGAAAATCCTTCCGGATCCAGACCAGATCGGTTTCCGTCTGTTCGGCAAGGTCGATGCCGGGCCGGATGCCGGCATGAACGAACAGCACCCCGCCGCGGTGAAAACTGGCGGGGCGCGATTCCAGAAAGCTGCGGTGCAGGGCGGGCACGGCGGCCACCGCCTCGGCCCAGACCGGGGCCAGCGGACGGTCGGCGGCGGCGCGCACGCCGTAAGAGGCCAGCGTCGCCGCCCCGCCGATGCGGGGGTTGAGATAGCTCAGGTCCTGGCGCAATCCCGGATCATGCCAGTCAATGGCGCTGAGGTAGCCTGCGAACATCCGGTCATGGTTGCCCTTCAGCACAACCCAGGGACGGCCCTCCGCGATTCCCGACCGCAAGTATTCTACCACGCCCCGGCTGTCCGGCCCGCGATCCACCAGATCGCCGACATGGATCACGGGTGCCTGCGCATCGCCGGTCAGGCGGCGGTCGCGGGCAATGCGGTCATGCGCCAGGGCCAGAAGCCCGATCTGGCCGTGAATATCGCCGATGGCATAGCTGCGCATGTGTCCATTCCCCTGGTGCGGCCTGTTTACCTGGCGGCGCGGCAGAACGACAGGGGGCGGCGCGCCGCCCCGCGCGCCGGATGCCCGCCCATGCCGGAGGGGGCCGTCGCCTGACGGGGTGGGGCGGCGCAGCATTCTGGCTCGGCGTCAGCGGTCAGGGTGCTGGAAAAAAGTTGGCTCTCATGGGACGGCGCCCGGGACGCCGTCCCCCCTTCCCTTACGCCACGTCAAACTGCAGCGGTTTGACCTGCTGGAACAGGCCCGTCGCCTCCAGCGTGTCCACCACCTTCTGGTCCAGCGGCTGGTCCAGATACAGGATCGCGATGGCATCCTTACCCACACCCGACCGGCCAAGGGTGAAGTTGGCGATGTTCACCCCGTTCTGACCCATGGTCGTGCCCAGCGTGCCGATGATGCCCGGCACGTCATAATTGGTTGTGTACAGCATATGGCGGCCGACCTCGGCGTCGATGTTGATGCCCTTGATCTGGATGAAGCGCGGCTTGCCATCGGAAAAGCAGGTGCCCGCGACCGAGCGTTCGCGTTTGTCGGTCACGACCGTCAGCTTGATATAGGCATCAAAAACCCCGCTCTTTTCCTGCCGAGTGGTGGAAATCTGGATGCCGCGTTCACGGGCCAGCACCGGGGCCGACACCATGTTGACCGCCGGATTGGTGGCCTGCATGATGCCCGCGATGGTGGCGCAGTTCAGCGCGGCCAGGTTCATATCGCCCACCGAACCGTCATACAGCACGTTGATCGCCTTGACCGGTTCATCCGTCATCTGGCCGACAAAGGCCCCCAGATGCCCCGCCAGCCTGAGCCAGGGCCCCATCACGGCGGCCTCTTCGGCCGTGACCGACGGCATGTTCAGCGCGTTCTGCACCGCCCCGGTCAGCAGGTAATCGGCCATCTGTTCGGCAACCTGCTGCGCCACATTCTCCTGCGCTTCGGTGGTGGCGGCCCCAAGGTGGGGGGTGACCACCACATTGGGCAGGTTGAACAGCGGCGAGTCCCTGGCGGGTTCTTCGGCGAAGACATCAAAGGCGGCCCCCGCGACATGACCGGAGGTCAGGGCGGCGGCCAGCGCCACCTCATCCACCAGTCCGCCCCGGGCGCAGTTGATGATGCGCACCCCGGGCTTGCAGCGGGCAATCGCCCCGGCGGACAGGATATTGCGGGTCTTGTCGGTCAACGGCACATGCAGGGTGATGAAATCGGCGCGCCCCAGCAGATCGTCCAGCTCCACCTTGGTCACGCCCAGCAGCCTAGCGCGTTCTTCGCTGAGGAAGGGGTCATAGGCCACGACCTTCATCTTCAGCCCAAGCGCGCGGTCGCAGACAATGCCGCCGATATTGCCCGCGCCGATGACGCCCAGCGTCTTGTTGAACACCTCAACCCCCATGAAGCGTGACTTTTCCCATTTGCCGGCATGGGTCGATGCGTTCGCCTCGGGGATCTGGCGGGCAACGGCGAACATCATCGCAATGGCATGTTCGGCGGTGGTGATCGAATTGCCGAAGGGTGTGTTCATCACGATCACCCCCTGCCTGGAGGCCGCCGGGATATCGACATTGTCCACGCCGATCCCGGCGCGGCCGACGACCCTGAGGCGGGTGGCCCGCGCCAGCAGCTTTTCGGTGACCTTGGTGGCAGAGCGGATCGCAAGGCCGTCATACCGCCCGATGGCGGCGGCAAGCGCATCCTTGTCCTTGCCGAGCTGCGGCAGGTAATCCACATCAATTCCGCGGTCGCGGAATATCTGTACGGCGGTTTCGGAAAGTTCGTCGGAAACGAGGACCTTGGGGGCCATATCGGGCTCCATGTGTTCGGGATGTATCCGGGATGGTGCCTGCAGGGCAGGCACCGCTCTGGCGTCATGCCGCCTTGGCAAGCTCGGCGATTTCGGCGTGAAAGGCCCAGTCGATCCAGGGCATCAGCGCCGCCACATCGGACTGTTCCACGGTCGAACCGCACCAGATGCGCAGGCCCGGAGGGGCATCGCGGTAGGCACCCACGTCAAAGGCGGCCCCCGCCGTTTCCAGGCGCTTTGTCACCGCCCTGGCAAAGGCTGCCCCATCGGGGATGCGCGGGTCGGTGAACCGCAGGCAGACCGAGGTGGTGGAGGCCGTTGCAGGGTCAACCGCAAGGTTTTCGATCCACGGCCGGGCTGCCACGAATTCATCCACGGTCGCAGCATTCGCGCTGGCGCGGCCGATCAGCGCGGGCAGCCCGCCGATGGACTGCGCCCAGCGCAGGGCAACCAGATAATCCTCGACCGCCAGCATGGAGGGGGTGTTGATCGTCTCGCCTTCGAACAGCCCTTCGGTGATCTTGCCGCCCTTGGTCATGCGGAACAGCTTGGGCAGCGGCCAGGCGGGGGTATGGGTTTCCAGCCGCGCCACCGCGCGGGGCGACAGGATCAGCATGCCATGCGCGCCTTCGCCGCCCAGCACCTTCTGCCAGGAAAAGGTGGTGACATCGAGCTTGTCCCAGGGCAGGTCCATCGCGAAGGCCGCACTGGTGGCATCGCAGATCGTCAGGCCGGCGCGGCCAGCGGGAATGGCGTTGCCATCCGGCAGGCGCACGCCGCTGGTGGTGCCGTTCCAGGTAAAGACCACGTCGCGGTCGAAATCGACCTTTGTCAGATCCACGATCTCGCCGTAGGGGGCCTGGCGCACGGTGGCCTCAAGTTTCAGCTGCTTTACGGCATCCGTCACCCAGCCTTCGCCAAAGCTTTCCCAGGCCAGCATTTCCACCGGGCGCGCGCCCAGCAGCGACCACATCGCCATTTCCACGGCTCCGGTATCGGACGCGGGCACTATGGCGATGCGGTAATCGGCAGGCACGCCCAGGATGCTGCGGGTCAGGTCGATGGCCTGTTTCAGCTTTGCCTTGCCGACGGCGGCCCGGTGTGACCGGCCAAGCGGCGCATCTGCCAGAAGATCAAGGGAAAAGCCGGGAACCTTGGCACAGGGGCCAGAGGAAAAGCGGGGATTTGCCGGGCGCACGGCCGGGGCCTGAAGATCAGACATGATATCCTTCCAGATAAATGCCCCCCGTTGGGGAGGGGTGTCCCACCACCGGGAATACGGGCCGTCCCCCTTTGGCACAAGGGGGTTTCTTGCCCTGAAGCGCCGTTTCATACACAAAAGACACCGACCCGTTCCACGATCGGAAACATCCATGTTCACCGCGACCCTGCTGACCGACCCGGCCACCCCCGCCCTTGAGCGCGCCACGGTCGAAGCGCTGCGCAATGCCTGGGGCGGCGGCGATGCGCGCTGGCTGGACCCGGGCGTGGCGGCGGAATTTCCGCTGGATGCCGTGCCGGGGAACCTGTGGGATGTCTGGGAAGGGTTGCAGGCCCTGGGCATTGACCTGGCGGTGCAGCCGGCGGCGGGGCGCCGCAAGCGGCTGCTGCTGGCCGACATGGATTCGACCATGATCCGGCAGGAATGCATCGATGAGCTGGCAGCGGTGGCAGGCGTGGGGCCGCAGGTGGCCGCGATCACGGCGCGGGCTATGGAGGGAAAGCTGGACTTCGAAGCGGCGCTGCGCCAGCGCGTGGGGCTGCTGGCCGGCCTTGCGGAAACGGCGATTGCCGAGGTGCTGGACAGAAGGATCAGCTTCATGCCCGGCGGGCGGACGCTGGTGGCCACGATGAAGGCGCGGGGCGGTCATGCCGTGCTTGTCTCCGGCGGTTTCACGGCCTTTGCCGGACCCGTGGCGGCGGCGCTGGGGTTTGACGAAAACCGCGCCAATGTGCTGCATATCTGCGACGGGAAGCTGACCGGTACGGTGGCAGACCCGATTCTGGGCCGGGCCGCCAAGGTGCAGGCGCTGGAAGAGGTCGCGGCCCGGCTGGGGATTGGCGAAGACCAGGTTGTGGCAGTGGGCGACGGGGCCAATGACCTGGGCATGCTGGCCCGCGCCGGTGCCGGGGTGGCCCTGCACGCAAAGCCTGCGGTTGCGGCGGAATGTGCGCTGCGGGTGAACCACGGCGATCTGACGGCCCTGCTGTTCCTGCAGGGCTACGCGCGGGCAGAGTTTGTGGAGTGACCGTTGCAGCGGGTGTGTCGTACCCCCGCGTCCCCATTGGGACATCTGCGCAAAGGGGAAACGGGCCGCAGACGGACGCGTTCGGCCGCCTCTGGACCTCTCTGTTTGCTTCCATCGCAGCGGGCACCAACAGGGCGGACCGGAATGTGGTTTCGACGGACGGGGCAGGCCCTCTGGCCCCCTGACAGGGTGCCAAGAAGCAGTCCGGCCGCCTGCCGGGCGCGAAGATGTTTCCGATCCGTGAAAAGGGGCTGCCAATCCGGGCGCGGGAAACGCGACCCGCATTTCCCCCGCCCCTGCGCGACGGTGCCCCGCAGACCGGTGGGTCCAGGCACCACGAAAGGCCAGCGCCCGCCGGGGGCGGGGCGGGCGCTGGCCGGGGGCTTCGGCCCCCTGGCGGGCGTGCTGCACACGCACCGCGTGGTCGGGGCAATGGCCCGGCCGGAACGCCGGGGGGATTCTCCTCCCTCCCTCCCATGCAGCCCGTGGGGCTGTCACTGCCTCTGCATCCGGCCGGGCCTCATTTCGCTCGGCTCGGGGAATTTGAAGGATCGTGAAGTCGGGTTCTGGTGGCGCAAGGCGCAACTTGCTACTCCTGCGAAGGGTCAAGCGGATACAAGGCACCTTATGAGGCAAGGCTTTCCCATCGCACTGCCGGGCATGGTCGTGGGCTTGCTGGGCGGGTCGTTCGATCCGGCCCATGCCGGGCATGCCCATGTCACGCGCGAGGCGCTCAAGCGGTTCGGGCTGGACCGGGTGTGGTGGCTGGTCAGCCCCGGCAACCCGCTGAAAGCCGAAGGGCCAGCCCCGCTGGCAACCCGGATCGCGCAGGCGAGGTCCGTGATCGGCGACCCCAGGGTGGTCATCACCGGGCTGGAGGCGCGGCTGGGCACCCGCCACACCGCCGCCCTGCTGGACCGGCTGACGGCACTTTACCCGGGTGTGCGCTTTGTCTGGCTGATGGGGGCCGACAATCTGGTGCAGTTTCACCGCTGGGACCGCTGGCAGAGCATCCTGTCCCGTGTGCCCGTGGGGGTCATGGCCCGACCCGGATTTGGCATTGCGGCGCGCCGGTCGGTGGCGGCGCGGATGTTCCGCGCCGCGGAAGTGCCCCCCGGCGGGCTTGGCCTGCGCGCACCGCCGGCCTGGGCCTTTGTCACGATGCCGCTGGTCGATCTGTCGTCCAGTGCCATCCGCGCGCGCGGCGAGTGGCACCGTTAGCAGGCTGCACAGAAATTAAATCCTGCCGCCTGCCTGCCGGGAAAATCCTTCCGGTCCGGGAAAAAGGGTTCCCCCTTTGGGCGGGAGCAGGAAACGCGGCCCGCGTTTCCCCCGCCCCTGCGCGACGCTGCCACCAGGACCGGTGCGACCCGCACCAACGCAGGTCGGCGCCCGCCAGAGGCGGGTCGGGCGCTTGTCTCTCTGAGTCTTGCAGGCCCTGTCGTCTGATGGGGTTGGTCCGGGGGGACGGGGACCACCGTCCCCCCGGACGGACGGGATGCGGACCGTGGCGGGCGCCGGTTCAGGGAAGCGCTGCCAGAGGG
>JADCEF010000027.1 GCA_020250445.1 Rhodobacter sp. | reverse complement strand
TTGCCCCTGCCAAAGCGCCACGCTGCCCCTTTTCCAGCCGGGGGCCACAGGCCCCGGCCAGCGCCCGCCCCGCCCCTGGCGGGCGCTTTGCACCCGCCGGGCCGGGCGCTGGCCTCTGTCCTTCCCGGACCCACCGGTCTGCGGGGCACCGTCCCGCGCGGGCGGGGGAAACGCGGGTCGCGTTTCCTGTTCCCGCCCGCACTGACGAAAGCACTTCCACAGCGTCAATGGCAGGGGCCATCGCCCCTGCCACAGCGCCAGGCTTGCCACCCTGGCCCGCCGCAGGCCAAAGCCCCCGGCCAAAGGCCTGCCCCACCCCCGGCGGGTGCCGACCTTCGGCGCACTTGAGGGAGCGGTCGTGCTGCGCCATGGTCTCTGACAGGGCGGGGCAAACGCGGTGCACTTCCCGATCCGCCGTGCACGGCAGCCGCTGTTCGCCCCGGATCAGAAGGGATTTCACCCGGCAGGCGGTCGGGATGCTGCTTTCGCACAGTGCTAGACTTCGGCACCTGCCACCCCCCGGTCGCCCGCGCGGCGCTGCGCCACGATCTGGGCCAGGATCGACAGGGCAATCTCATCGGGCGTGATCGCGTGAATATCGAGCCCCGCCGGGGCATGCACCGCCGCCAGCGCCGCAGGGTCGATGCCGTCGCGGACCAGACGCTCGGTCAGGGTCGCGAATTTCCGGCGGCTGCCGACAAAGGCCACATAGTCCGCCCCACCGGCCAGCGCCGCACGCAGGGCGGCTTCGTCGCTTTTTCCTTGCGTGGCCACCACGACGAACCGGGGCACCACGGCGCCTGTGTCGATCACATAGCCCTCCTGCACAACATCGGCCTCTGCCCCCGACAGGCCGGGGGCACAGACCGTGCGGTGCAGATCAAAGCGCGCGGCAAGATCGGCCAGCGCCAGGGCCACCGGCCCGGCACCAAAGATCACCAGACGCGGCTGCGGCAGTTCGGGTTCCACAAATATGTCCATCGACCCCTTGCTGGGGCAGCCGTTGCGGGCAAAGCGGATGCCGTCACGCTCCTCTCCCGGGGCCACACCTTCGGCCGCCAGCAGGTCTTCGGGCCGCAGCGACACGAATTGCGGCCTGCCCATTGCCACGGCGGCAATGGCGGCCCTGGCCACCGCAGCGCGGGCACAGCCGCCGCCGATCCAGCCGTCCACCAGCGTGCCGTCGCCCAGAAGCAGCGCCTTGGCCCCGGGTTTGGCCGAGGTGGCATCCACCGTGCGCACGATGGTCGCCACGGCAAAAGGGCGGCCCTCGGCGCGCAACCGGCTGATTTCGCGTTCCAGATGCTGTGTCCTGCGCGCATCGGTCATATCCGGGCAAGCTCTCTGTCCAGGGCCGCAAGGTCGGCGAGTGTCGTGGCGGCGGCGAAAAGATCCAGATGCGGCAGGGCGGCGGCCATGGCCTGGGCCACGGGCGTGTAGCCGGTCCACCCCTTCAGCGGGTTCAGCCAGATCACGCGGCAGCCACGCTTTTTCAGCCGCGCCAGTGCCCCGCCGATGACCTCGGGGGTGGTGCTGTCATAGCCATCGGACAGGATCATCACCACCGTGCGCCCGTTGACGAACCGCCGCGCCTGCCCGCGCGCGAAGTCGTCCAGCGCGCCGCCAATCCGCGACCCGCCGCCAAACCCGTCGGCCAGCAGCGTGATCCGGTTCAGCGCCCGCAAGGGATCGTCATCGCGCAGCGCCTCGGTGATGCGCACAAGACGCGTGTGAAACAGATAGGCATCCGCCGCACCGTCCGCCCGCATCAGCCCGGCCAGAAAGGCCAGAAAGGGCCGCGCATAGACCGCCATCGATCCCGACACATCGCACAGCGCCACAATCCTGACCGGCCGGTCGGGCCGCGTGCGCCGCGCCAGCCGCAGCGGCTCGCCGCCAGTGGCCAGGCTGGCGCGAAGGGTCCGGCGCAGATCGATCATCGCCCCCTTGCGCGCGGCGCGGCGCCGGCGCGACCGCCGGTCGCGGATTGCTTCGCCCAGCCGCCGGGCCACGGCTTCTGCCTGATGGATATCCTGCGCCGAAACGACCTTGCGCAGGTCGGTCTTCATCAGATTGTGGACCCGAGAGGCGACAAGCCGCCCCGCGCCGCCCGCCTCGGCCTCGCCCTCGCCACCTTCGGGCGCATGGGGGCTGCCACCGCTGCCGCTGTCCTTCCCTTCGGCGGTCTGTGAGGTGCGGGTGTGTCTGGGCGCACCGGCGCGGTCCGGCATCACCTTTTGCCGCACGCGCCCGCCGTTGCGCCAGAAGCTGTCGAACAGATCGTCAAACCGCGCCGCATCCTCGGCGCAGCCCGAGCAGACCGCCTTCAGCGCCCTGCGCACGGCATCGGGCTGGACCGCGCCCACCGCATCCAGCGCGCGCAGCGCTGTTTCCGTCTCGGCCACACCCAGGCGAAAGCCGTGGCTGCGCAGATGGTCCATGAACCCCGCCAGCCGCGCCGCAGGACCGGGATCGCGTGCGGCAAAGCGGGTGACGCGGCTCATGCCGCCTTCCCCGCCAGGCGCTGCGCCACTTCCGTTGGCACCTGACCCCGGTCGGCTTGCGTCTTCAGCAAGGTGGCCAGCGTCGCCTGCAGCCGCAGCGGATCGTCGGTCAGGTCATTCACGCCCAGGCCCGCCAGGGCGGCGGCGAAATCCAGCATCTCGGCCACGCCGGGCGTCTTTTCCAGCTCTTCCTTGCGCAGCGCCTGCACAAAGCCCACGATCTGCCGCGCGAAGGCGTCCTCGATCTGCGGCAGGCGTGCGTGCAGGATCGCCAGTTCCGTTTCTCGGTCGGGGTAATCGACATGGGCATAAATGCAACGCCGCCGCAACGCATCGCTCAGATCGCGGGTGCCATTGGCGGTCAGCACCACGATGGGCCGGGTCACGGCGCGGATCGTGCCCAGTTCCGGCACGGTGATCTGGAAATCTGACAGCACCTCCAGCAGATAGGCTTCGAATTCCTCGTCCGCGCGGTCGATCTCGTCGATCAGCAGCACCGGGGCCACCCGCTGGCGGATGGCGCGCAGCAGGGGGCGTTCCAGCAGGAATTCCTCTGAAAAGATGCGCTGTTCCACCGACCGCCCGGTTTGCCCATCCTCGGCGGAAGCGCGGATTGCCAGAAGCTGCCGCTGGTAATTCCATTCGTAAATCGCCTGCGCCGCATCCAGCCCTTCATAGCATTGCAGGCGGATCAGTTGCGTGTCGCGGGCCTGCGCCAAAGCGCGGGCGACCTCGGTCTTGCCCACCCCCGCCGCCCCTTCCAGCAGGATCGGGCGGCCCAGCACCACCGCGATATGCAGCGCCATGGCCAGATCGGCAGTGGCAACATAGCCCTGCCGCGCCAGATCGTTCCGAAGGGTTTGCCAATCACTCATGCTTGTGCGGGGCGGCACCCCGGCCGCCCCGTCTATCCCTGAAGTCACCGCGGATCCAAGGCATCCCTGTCCAATTTCGTCCCCGGGCCGACAAGGTCACGCTCCGGTGGAGCGTGACCCGGCCCGTTGCCCGAAGGCGCAAGCCGCAGGGCAAGGGGGGTAGGTCCCGGGATGCGGCCGGGAAATCAGGCCGCGCCTGCCTGGGCGGGCGCGGAAACGCGCCTGCCGGGGGCAGGCAGGCGCGGCCTGATTTGTCGACGGACAAATCAGGCAAGCAAGAAGAACGGACCACCATTTTCCCGCCCCTTCAACAACGGTCCCGCCCCTTCCCTACCCATGCAACCCAAGCTGGTTGGCGATCTTCCAGATGCGCCAATGGTCATGCGGCATATGCGCCTGACGCAACCCAAAGGCCCGAAACGCATCATGCACCGCGTTGGAAAAGGCCGGAACCCCGCCCACATTCGGACTTTCGCCCACGCCCTTGGCCCCGATCGGATGGTGGGGCGACGGGGTTTCGGTGTAGTCGGTGGTGTAGTGCGGGGTTTCGACGGCGGTCGGCAGGAAGAAATCCATCAGCGTGGAGTTCTTGCAGTTCCCGATCTCGTCATAGGCAATCTCCTGCCCCATGGCGATGGCCAGCGCCTCGGTCAGACCACCATGGACCTGGCCTTCGATGATCATCGGGTTGATCCGCGTGCCGCAGTCGTCCAGCGCATAGAACTGGCGCACCTCATGCGTGCCCGTATCTACGTCAATCTCCATGACACAGACATAGGCCCCGAAGGGATAGGTCATGTTCGGCGGGTCGTAATAGCTGACCGCCTCCAGCCCCGGCTCGATGCCCGGAATGGCGTTGTGATAGGCAGCATAGGCGATGTCCTTCATCGTCTTGAACCGCTCGGGCGCGCCCTTGACCACGAAGCGGTCGATGTCCCATTCGAGATCGCCGTCGTGCACCTCCAGCAACCAGGCCGCAATCATCTGCGCCTTGGCGCGGATCTTGCGCCCCGCCATCGCGGTGGCCGCCCCGGCCACCGGGGTTGAGCGCGAGCCATAGGTGCCAAGGCCGTAAGGCGCCGTATCGGTATCGCCTTCCTCAATCGTGATGCTGTCAGCGGGCAGGCCGATCTCGGTCGCCAGGATCTGGGCAAAGGTCGTGGCATGGCCCTGACCCTGGCTGATCGTGCCCAGCCGGGCAATGGCGCTGCCCGTCGGGTGAATGCGGATTTCGCAGCTGTCGAACATGCCCATCCCCAGGATGTCGCAGTTCTTCACCGGCCCCGCGCCGACAATCTCGGTGAAATGCGTCAGGCCGATGCCCAGCAATTTCCGCGTCTCGCCGCGCTTGAACGCCGCAACCCGCTCTGCCTGCTCGCGCCGCAGTCCGGCATAATCCACCGCCGCCAGCGCCTTGTCCCAGGCGGTGTGATAATCGCCCGAGTCATATTCCCAGCCCAGCGCCGAAGTGTAGGGAAACCGGTCCTTGCGGATGAAGTTCTTCGCGCGCAGCTCGGCCGCATCCATCCCCAGCTCGATCGCCAGAACCTCGATCATCCGTTCGATGAAATAGGCGGCTTCGGTGACGCGGAAGGAACAGCGGTACGCCACGCCGCCGGGGGCCTTGTTGGTGTAAACCCCGTCGA
The DNA here is from genome assembly GCA_020250445.1 of Rhodobacter sp. Lineage (GTDB taxonomy): Bacteria > Pseudomonadota > Alphaproteobacteria > Rhodobacterales > Rhodobacteraceae > Aliitabrizicola. Next base: position 7,376 of record JADCEF010000027.1, on the reverse strand, counting down.
CGCCGACATAAGCCACCGGAATGTCATAGCTGCCGGTGCAGATGTGAAAGAAGCCTGCCGGAAATTTGGTGGGGTCCGCACAGGCATCGAAAGCGCCATGGTCGGCGGTCACATGGCAGTGCAGCCCGGTGATTTTGCCGTCCTTCGTGGCGCTGATCCGCCCTTTCATCCAGTAGTCGCGGGCAAAGGCGGTGGCCATCAGGTTGTCCATCCGGTCTTCGATCCACTTCACCGGCTTGCCGGTGACGATCGAGGCAACGATGGAACAGACATAGCCCGGATAGACCCCCACCTTGTTGCCAAAGCCGCCGCCGATGTCGGGCGACACCACGCGGATGTTGTGCTCTTCGATCCCCGACAGCAGCGAGGCCACCGTGCGCACCACATGCGGCGCCTGGAAGGTGCCGAACACGGTCAGCTTGCCGTTGACCTTGTCCATGCTGGCAACACAGCCGCAGGTTTCCAGGGGGCAGGGGTGGACACGGTGGTAATAGATCATCTCTTCGGCCACCACTTCGGCCGCCTCGATGGCCTGGTTGGTTGCCGCCTCGTCCCCGGTTTCCCACAGGAAGATATGGTTGTGATGCCGCCGCGCGCCATGCGCGCCGCTGGTCTGGCCCGCCAGATCCTCGCGCAGCACCGGTGCCCCCGGCTCCAGCGCCTTGAAGGGATCGGTGACCACGGGCAGTTCTTCGTAGTCCACCTCGACCAGTTCGATGGCATCGGCGCAGACATAACGGTCGGTCGCCACGACAAAGGCCACTTCCTGGCCCTGGAACAGCACCTTGCCATCGGCCAGCACCATCTGCCTGTCGCCGGCCAGTGTCGGCATCCAGTGCAGGTTCAAAGGCGCAAGATCAGCCGCCGTCAGCACGGCGATCACGCCCGGCAGCGCCCTGGCCGCATCGGCATTGATCGATTTCACCCGCGCATGGGCATAGGGAGAGCGGACAAAATCGCCATGCAGCATGCCCGGCATCTTGATGTCGTCAACGTAGTTGCCCTTGCCTTGGGTAAAGCGCGCATCCTCGACGCGCTTGCGCGAGGTGCCAAGACCCTTGAGCTTTGCGATCCGTTCTTGCGGTGTCGGGGTCAGATCGTTCATTCCGCAGCCTCCTTCGCGCCGTTGATCGTGGCCGCAGCGGCCAGGATCGCCTTGACGATGTTCTGGTAGCCCGTGCAGCGGCACAGGTTGCCGGAGATGCCAAAGCGCACCTCTTCTTCGGTCGGGTCCGGATTTTCCTGCAGCAGGCGGTGGGCGCGGGTGATCATGCCCGGCGTGCAATAGCCGCACTGAAGCCCGTGGTGCTCGCGGAAGCTTTGCTGCAGCACGCTCAGGCTGTCAGGCGATCCCAGCCCTTCGATCGTGGTGATCGTGGCCCCGTTGGCCTGCGCGGCGAAGACGGTGCAGGATTTCACCGATTTGCCGTTCATCTCGACCGTGCAGGCCCCGCAATGCGAGGTTTCGCAGCCCGCGTGCGGTCCGGTCAGGTTCAGCCTTTCGCGCAGCACATAGATCAGCAGTTCGCGCGGTTCGGCCAGCAATTCGTGCGCCTCGCCGTTCACGGTCAGGGCAATGTGCATCTTCGTTCCCATGGTCATCCCCCCGTCAGGCGCGCGACAGGGCGCGCGTGATGGCGCGCCCGATGATGATGCCCGCAATGTGGCGCTTGAATTCGGCAGGGCCGCGGTTGTCGCCCGTCGGGCTGATCGCGGCCACGGCGGCCGTCACGGCGGCCTTCACCGCTGCTGCATCGCCAGATGTTCCGACAAGGGCCGCGCCCGCCGCATCCGAGAAGACCGGCGTGTCGGCAAGGTTCGTCATCGCGACGGCGGCCGACGTCACCTTGCCGCCCGCCTTTGTCAGCTGGACGGCACAGGCGGCGGTTGCATAATCGCCGATCTTGCGTTTCTGCTTTTCATAGGCGTAGCCGCCCGTGGGTGCGGCGAAACTGATTTGCGTCAGGATTTCGCCGTCCTCGCGCGCGGTGACATAGGCTGAGTGGTAAAAGTCACGCGCGGCCACCTCGCGGCTGCCGTCCGGCCCGACCAGGGTGAAGGTCGCGTTCAGGCACTGCATCAGACCCGGCATGTCGTTGCCCGGATCGCCGTTGGCAACATTGCCGCCGATGGTGCCCATGTAGCGCACCTGCGGATCGGCAATCTGTACCGCGGCCTCGGCGATGATCGGCGCGGCCCTGGCAAGGTCTGCGCTGGCAATCATCTCGTGCTGGGTCGTCATCGCGCCGATAGTCACGCGACCGCCCGCCACACGGATACCCTTCAGGTCCGCGATGTCCTGCAGATCAACCAGATGCCCGACCGCGGCCATGCGCAGTTTCATCATCGGGATCAGGCTGTGCCCCCCCGCAAGCACCCTTGCGTCATCCCCGTATTCGGCCAGAACGCCCAGCGCACCCTTCAGGTGCGCCGGTCGATGATATTCGAACGCCGCTGCTATCATATGCTCCTCCCAAAGCGGTGCTGCCGAAGCGCACTTGACCACAGTGTTCCACTGCCTGCGCGCTGTGTCCCAGCCTGCGCCCACCAAAGCATCGCTTTATTGCACGAAGTGCGGTTTATCTGCACCAACCGCGAAGCGGGTCAAAGGCCCAGCGCCTCGCGCACGGCTTTCAGGTGGGACCGGCTGACTGGCACCCGGAGCGGCGGCTCGACACCGTCGAAAAAGCACATGCCGGTATCCTTCAGCCTTTCGAATCCGGTCACAAGGCGAGGGTTGATCAGGTAGCTGCGATGAACCTTCAGGAAAGCGGGGGCCAGCCGCTTTTCCGCATCCGAGATCGACCAGGGGCAGAACAGCTTTTCGCTGCGGTGGTACAGGATGGTGTAATGCCCCTCGGCGCGCAGGGCGGCCACCTGCGCCCCTTCCAGAAAGAAGATGCGGTTCTCGCGCTCATAGGGAATGCGCGCATCGCCGGGCAAAGGTGCCACAGGCCGGGATGACACCTCTACCGTCTGGGCAGGCGGCACCCCTGCCGCCTTTTCGGGCGCAAAGGTGATGCCCGTCAGCAGGAATGCCGCCGAAATCAGGAAGGCGCTGAGCGTGACCAGCAGCGCCAGGCTTTCGTTGCCCATCGCCGGTCCCGCCGCCGTCACATCCCGCAGCGGCAGGAACGAGGTTCCGGCCATCGCAAGAAAGTGCACCGAGAACACCGCAAGACCGAAGCCCGCCGTCCCCAGCAGGATGTTGCGCCGCCCGCGTTCGCCGTAGGCCAGCCAGACCGCAGCCATGCTCAGCAGAATCGAAGCGGCCAGAGCCAGCACCAGCCCCGCCGGGGTATAGACCGGGCGGCACAGTTCCATCCCCGACATGCCGATGTAATGCATGACCGAAATCCCGATGCCGATGATCACCCCCGCCCCGGTGATCGAGGCCTTGCTGCGCGGCACGAAATGCAGCACCAAAAGGGCGATGCCCGTGATCAAGATCGCCACAAGCGCCGAAACCAGCGTGATCAGGGCATCATAGTAAAACACAAACGGCAGTTGCAGGCCCAGCATCGCGACAAAATGCATCGACCAGATGCCCCCGCCCAGCGCCACTGCAGACATCGAGACAACGGCCTTGCGCCGCCCCGCCGGAAGCTTCGAGGCACCGCGTGTCAGCGACAGGCCGGTGAACCCGGCCATCATCGCCACAGCAAGCGAGGCAAGCACCAGCCGGTAATCATGCCCTGCGTCGAACACCCCTGCCCCCCGTCACGTCACCTATGCCGTTCGTCTGTGGCGTCAGGCTATCATCCGAAACGGGCATCTTGCACAGGTCTTTCGACATGCCCCGACCGAAAGCCCCTGCCCCGCTAGCCGGCCGCGCGCAGGACAGCCTGCAAGGCCGCTTCGGAAAGGACCACCGGATTTGCCTTCATCGATGATGCCGCCACCGCCGCTGCCGCGACGCGGCCGTGATCCCCGGCGTCCAGCCCAAGGGCCGACAGGCCGGGCAGGCCGTTGCGGCGCGACCAGCGGTGCAGCGCCTCGGCCCCCGGCCCGCCGCCGAAGGCCGCCGACAGCATCGCGTCCACCTCTGCCAGACGCCCTGCGACCGGCCCGGGGGGCACGGCTGCACGGTTCGCCGCGATCACGAAGGGCAGCAGCGTGCCGCAGATTGCGCCATGCGCGGCACCGGTCATGCCGCCGATCACCCCGGCCAGCCCATGCACCGCGCCGAGGCCCGCATTGGCCAGGGCAATCCCCCCCGACAGGCTGACCCAGGCCATGGCATCGCGCGCGGCGGCATCTTCGCCCTGCATCAGCGCTGGCAGCGCCGTCAGGGCCACCGGAATCGCGGCGCGGGCCAGCGCATCGGTGCCCGGGTTCGCCCGGTTGCACAGGTAGGGCTCGATCACCTGCGTCAGCGCATCCAGGCCGGAGGCCAGCGTAACGCCGCGCGGGCAACTGTCGGTCAGCGCCGGATCGACAATCGCCAGCCGCGCCATCATCCGGTCATCGCGCAGCGACACCTTGCGGCGCTGCGCGGGCACGTTGATCACCGCATTCTTCGTGGCCTCGGCCCCGGTGCCCGATGTGGTCGGCACGGCGATGAAGGGCAGCGGGCCTTGCGTCAGGGGCAAGCCCTGCCCGACGCCCTCCAGATGGTCCGCCACCGCCCCCGTGGCCGGGATCAGGGCGGCCAGCGCCTTGGCCAGATCAAGCACCGCCCCGCCCCCCAGACCGATCACCACATCGGGGGCAAAAACCCGCCCCCGGGCCAGGGCAGCCTCCAGCATCGGCAGGTCAGGCTCTGTCGCGCAGGTCAGGGCCTGCACCCCGGACCCGGCCCGGTCCAGATCTGCCCTGAGCCAGGCCGCGCGCCCGGCATCGCCGCCATGCACCAACAGAACGCGGGGACCGAACCCGGCGGCCAGCCCGGCGGTTTTCGCCGCCTCGCCCCGCCCGAACAGGATGCGTCCGGGCAGCAGCAGCTGAAACGGGGCGATCATGCGACGCCGATGGTGGCCGCGACCGCCCGCTTCCAGTGGTCATGTTTCGCCGCGCGCAGGTCTTCGCCCATCTGCGGTTCAAACCGGTGCTCCAGCGCCCAGGTTGCGGCAAACCCGTCGCGCGGCGGGTAGAGGCCGGTCTTCATGCCCGCAAGCCAGGCCGCACCCAGCGCCGTGGTTTCCAGCACCTGTGGCCGGTCAACCGGTGCCCCGATGATGTCGGACAGGAACTGCATCGCCCAGTCCGACGCACTCATCCCGCCGTCAACCCGCAGCACGCCCTGTGCGGCCCCCTGCCAGTCGGCCCGCATCGCCTCCAGCAGGTCGCGGGTCTGAAAGCCCACGCTTTCCAGCGCGGCGCGGGCCAGCTCTGCCGGCCCCGAATTCCGCGTCAGCCCAAACACCGCGCCCCGGCAGTCCGGCTTCCAGTAGGGGGCGCCCAGGCCCACAAAGGCAGGCACCAGGATCACGTCCTGCGCTGCATCCGCCGCTTCGGCCAGTGGCTGTGTCTCTTTCGCTTCGCGGATGATCTTCAGCCCGTCGCGCAGCCATTGCACCACGGCACCGGCGACGAAGATGGACCCTTCCAGCGCATAGGTCGGCTTGCCGTCCAGCTGATAGGCGATGGTGCCCAGCAGGCGATTGCGGCTTTCCACCAGGGTATCGCCGGTATTGAGCAGCGCGAAACAGCCGGTGCCATAGGTGGATTTCATCATCCCCGGCGCGAAGCAGGCCTGCCCCACGGTCGCCGCCTGCTGATCGCCCGCAACGCCCAGGATCGGGATTTCGCGCCCGAAAAGGTCAGCACGGGTCACGCCGTAATGGGCCGCACAGTCGCGCACCTCGGGCAAAAGGGACAGCGGCACGCCCAGATGATGGCAGATCTCGGGGTCCCAGCGGCCGTCTCGGATGTTGTACAAAAGGGTGCGCGCCGCGTTGGTGGCATCGGTCGCATGCACCCGGCCCCCTGTCAGCTTCCAGATCAGAAAGCAGTCGACGGTGCCGAACATCAGTTCGCCCCGCCCGGCCCGCGCGCGGGCACCTTCGACGTGGTCAAGCAGCCATTTGACCTTGGTGCCCGAGAAATAGGGGTCAAGCAGCAGGCCGGTGCGACGGGTGATCATCGGCTCCAGCCCGGCGTCCTTCATCTGCTGGCAGATCGGGGCTGTGCGGCGGTCCTGCCAGACGATGGCGTTGTGGATGGGCTGGCCCGTCTCGCGGTCCCAGATCAGGGTCGTTTCGCGCTGGTTGGTGATGCCGATGGCGGCGATGCCGGAGGCGTCCACCCCGGCCTTTTCGATCACCGCACGGGCGGTGCCCGCGACGGAAGACCACAGGTCTGCCGGGTCATGTTCCACCCAGCCGGGGGCGGGGAAAAGCTGGGGGAATTCCTTTTGGGCGGTGGCTGTCACCTGCATGCGGGCATCAAAAAGGATCGCACGGGACGATGTCGTGCCCTGATCGATGGCAAGGATATGCGGCATGGCGGGTCCTTTCGGCAAAACAGGCGCCACACGGCGGGCGCGCCTTCTGTATCGTTTGCTTTCAGAGGGGTGTCATCAGGAATTCAGGGTTCAGCCGGTAAAGCGGCCACAGGCGACCCTGTCGCACGCGTGACGGTCCCGGCCTGTCTGCCCCGCATCCCGTGCAGCGGCCCTGATGACCGTCGTTGCGGCCATGGCCCCAGCGTCGGCGATGCGGGCGGGGCCTGCAGGGTCTTTGTCTGCGCAGCATTGCGCCGCTGAATTCACCCGGAACCGTGACAAGGATTTGGGCCTGATGCACCCCGCCACTGGCCGCGTCGGTGATCGGAACCCTGCGGCCCGCGCGACCGGGCCCGTCCGGTGCCGGTTGCGAACATCCGGGCCGGTGCGGTTCCTGACAGGGTGCTGCAAAAGCATGCCCACCGCCTGCCGGACAGGGAAATCATGCTGATCCGCCGGAAAGGCGGCTTGCGTTTCGGGCGGGAGCAGGAAACGCACCGCGTTTCTCCGCCCGGTCGGAGCGCTTCCACCAAGACCCATACAACCCGCACCAACAACAGGCCAGCGCCCGGCCCGGCGGGTGCAAAGCGCCCGCCAGGGCGGGGTGTGCGCTGGCCGGGAGCTTTGGCCCCCGGCTGGTCCTGATCCCGGCGTGGCACGGTGGCAGGGGCGATGGTCCCAGCCATTGCAGCGGTGATGGTGCCTTCGCCCCGCTGGGCGGGAACAGGAAACGCGACCCGCGTTTCCTCCGCCCCTGCGCGACAGTGCCCTGTAGATCCGCAGGTCCTGGACCAACAGAGGCCAGCGCCCGACCCGGCAGGCGAGAAGCGCCCGCCATGGGCGAGGCGGGCGCTGGCCGGGGGTTCTGGGCCCCCGGCCGGTCCTGATCCCCGCGCGGCGCTGTGGCAGGGGCGATGGCCCCTGCCATTGA
>JADCEF010000026.1 GCA_020250445.1 Rhodobacter sp. | reverse complement strand
TGTCACCGCTACAATGGCAGGGGCCATCGCCCCTGCCACAGCGCCACGCTGCCTTTTGTCCAGCCGGGGGCCAAAGACCCCGGTCAGCGCCCGCCCCGCCCCCGGCGGGCGCTTCCCGCCCGCTGGGTCGGGCGCTGGCCTCTGTTGGTGCGGGTGGGGACGGTCCTGGTGGCACCGTCCCACGCGGGCGGGGGAAACGCGGGTCGTGTTTCCTCTTCCCGCCCGACCAGGCGAAGGCACTTTCACCGCTCCCTTGGCGGGGGCCATCGCCCCTGCCGCAGCGCCACACTGCCCCTTGACCAGTCGGGGGCCACAGCCCCCGGCCAGCGCCCGCCCCGCCCTCGGCGGGCGCTTTGCACCCGCCGGGTCGGGTGCTGGCCTTTCGTGGTGCCCGGACCCACCGGTCTACAGGGCACCGTCCCACGCGGGCGGGGGAAACGCGGGTCGCGTTTCCTGTTCCCGCCCGGAGGGGCGCTCCTGTGCATTCCGGGATGACCGGTCTCTCTGGCAGGGGCCATCGCCTTTGCCACAGCGCCACACTGCCCCCTGGCCCGCCGGGCAGCGACCAAAGCCCCCGGGCCAAGGCCCGCCGGATCGGGTGCCGACCTTCGTCGCACTTGCATGACAGGTTCTTTTGGGACCCTGCTCCCTGACCGGGCATAGAAACGCGGCCCGTTTCGAGGTCCGCTCGGAACGGCACCCCCCTTCCCGGATCAGGATGATTTCCCCGTCCGCCAAGCGGCAGGGCTGCTTTTTCAGCACCCTGTCGCGGGCCATACGGTACGCCGGTTTGGGCGCATCGCCGGGCACCACGCCAAGACACCTGACGCAACGATCTGCGCCTTGACGGCCCGGCAGATGATCGGCGTGAAGCCTGCCTTGCGGAAAGAGGAACCGGCGGGGCCTTCGGCGCTGGCCGTTTCCGGCAAGGCATGCCGGACCGCGTGCCGAAGATCAAGGTCGCCGCCAAGTCCGCTGCAGGCGAAATCGACAGGCTGCGTGCGAAAGGTCGTGTCGGAGTTCGGCCACAAGAGCCGAACCTGACCCCATAATCACGGCAAGGGTCAGCGTTCTCCGGGCCTCCATGCCCTGCGGGGAAGAACTGACGGCGGCATGCCCCCTTCGGTCAGTGCACTGCGGAACCAGTCCGCACCTCGACCGCGCTTTGCCGGCCGGTAACCGGATGCCGCCCTGCGGCCGCCTGTATCGGAGTGGGTTAGCGACTTCCTGACAGTGCCGCGCAACCCCTTGGTTTCAAACACCCGACCTGGATTCTCACCGTGGGACGCGCCCCACCCCGGTCACGCCACCTGCCCCGCCGCCCAGCCCGATGACCAGGCCCATTGAAAGTTGTAGCCGCCCAGCCAGCCGGTCACATCCACCACCTCGCCCACGAAGAACAGCCCCGGAACGCCCTTGGCCTGCATCGTCCGCGCGTCGAGATCATCGGTCTCGACACCGCCCAGCGTCACCTCGGCGGTACGGTAGCCTTCGGTGCCTGCGGGGCGCAGGGTCCAGCCGTGCACCAGCGCTGCGGCGCGGGCGATGGCGGCGTTGGACTGGTCCGCCATCACGCCGGTCAGACCCGCCTCGGCCTCGACAAAGCGGGCCAGACGCTCGGGCAGCAGGCGGGCCAGGGCCGTGCGGGGGGCGATGCGCCCGTCAGTGGCGCGCGCGGCGCGCAAGATCGCCCCGGCATCCGCCCCGCGCGCCAGATCGACCGTTACCGCCCCGCCCTCGCGCCAGTAGCTGGAGGCCTGCAGCACCGCCGGGCCGGACAGGCCGCGATGGGTAAAGAGCAGGCCCTCGTCAAAACCGGTGCGCCCGGCGGTGACCCGCCCCCTGACCGCAACGCCCGCCAGCGCCGTCATCCGCCCCAGGTCCTGTTCGGCGAAGGTCAGCGGCACCAGTCCGGGCCGCGTTTCGGTCACGCGCAGGCCGAACTCTTCGGCCAGGCGGTAGCCAAAGGCACTGGCCCCCATCCTGGGAATGGACTTGCCCCCCGTCGCCACGACAAGCGACGGTGCCCGCACCGGCCCCTGCGGGGTTTGCACGGCAAATCCCGCCCCCTCGCGCCGGACCGCAGCGGGCGGGCAACCCAGCCAAAGGGTCACCCCGGCCTGTTCCATGCCGCGGCGCAGCATGGTGACGATCTGGGTGGCAGAGCCGTCGCAGAACAGCTGCCCCAGCGTCTTTTCATGCCAGGCGATTCCGGCGGCGTCGACCCGCGCAATGAAATCCCACTGGGTAAAACGGCTAAGCGCCGACAGCGCGAACCGGGGATTGCGCGACAGAAACCGCTCCGGCGCGATCCCCAGATTGGTGAAGTTGCACCGCCCCCCGCCCGAGATGCGGATCTTCTCCCCGGCCGCCCGCGCATGATCCACCACCAGCACCCGCCGCCCGCGCCGACCGGCCTCGACCGCGCACATCATGCCCGCCGCCCCGGCCCCCAGAATGATGACGTCTGCCCGGTCCATGCCCCCTGCTACCCGCTGCATTTCGGCGCCGCAATGGTCTGCCGTCCCAGTGAAATGCCGGTGAAGTGGCGGTGAAATGCCTCTTGCGGCCATGGAACGGCTTCGCTAAACACCCGCGCAGTTGGGGCGTCGCCAAGTGGTAAGGCATCGGTTTTTGGTACCGACATACCTAGGTTCGAATCCTAGCGCCCCAGCCAGATCATGGTTCTTAATCAGAAAGACTTCAGGTGCGCGGAACGCAGCCTGCCGACAGGGCGGGGTTCGCGGCCCCGTTGCGGCCGATCCGACGTTGACTCACTCTGTGGCCCAAAGGCCGGGGACGCAGAGGGCAGCGGGGCCGTGCCGCCGGGTTCTGCGGCCCGGAAACACCGCCCGGACCCCGGCCTGTGCCGCAGGCGATGCAGGGCGGGGCCTGACGACAGATGGATACCCGCCACCACCGCAGGGTTGACCCATGCCGAAGATGCGCAAGAAATCCGACCTGCCCGCAAAGATCTGCGCCGTCTGCAAGCTGCCCTTCACCTGGCGCAGGAAATGGAGGCGGGACTGGGACCATGTCCGCCATTGCTCTGACCGGTGCAGAAAGGCAGGCAAAGCGGGGGCACCGCGCGCGGGTGGTGCGTGACGGCGCGCGGACCTGCCCGCCTGGGCCGAAGCTGCCGCGCGCGCCTGCCATGCAAAGGGCCGACCCTGCCGGACCGTCCCCTGCCCTTGATGTTCAGTCAGCAGCCTTCTTCGTCGCCGCTTCCAGCCTTGCCTTGTCGGCATCGGAAAGCTGCGGGTTATCCACCACCAGCTTCAGGCTGTCGATCGTGCCGGTCAAGTCAAAGGACACCTGACAGGACCCTGTCGTTCCCCGGGATGCCGGTGTCCGAAAGACCGTTGAACGCCGGGGCGGCTTCGCCCGGCCCGGCGTCGCCCGGACAAGGTGCGGTGACGCCCGGTCAGGGTTGCAGGTCTGACCGGCCCGTGCCGCCCCGCTTACGCCCGGTGCCTGGGCGCAGCGCGTGCCCGGAACCGCAGCGGGACGCCAGGGGAATGCTGTGCGCCCTTGCGCCGGTCACCGCCCTTTTCGGCCGCAGGCAAAGCCTTGGCAGAAAACCACTTCCGGGCCGCCGGTTTTCAGGACTATACCAAGGGCTGCAGCGGCTGTGCTGCGCAGTCATGGGAGGCCGCCCTGTCAGACCCTTCTTGCCGGAGTACTCCCGGATCGCGCCTGCGGGCAGGCACCGGCCCTGCGGGCGCTGCCGTGGCCCTGGCGGCACCCCCAGCCGCATGATCGCCACGGCAGGACTTGACGCACCGCGCCTGTCCGGTGCGGCCCGCCCCGGTCTTTGTACCGATTGCGGCGTCTCGCGGATGGCGGATGCCAGGGCCTGCGGGCGGGCCTGCCAGTTCATCAGGCCAGACTATCCCCGGCTTGAGACGGCGGTTCATGGCCGCGCAGCAAACCCTTCACACAAAGACGAATTCTTCTTTGGTCCAATGCTGTCGATGCACCGCGCCCGGCTGGTTCCGGCATCGCCCGGCGCGCAGTGGACGGGGATTACCACGGCACTTGCCGCGCGGCTTTTGGAAACAGGCGCGGTTGATGCCGTGCTGACCGTGATGCCGGACGCGGCCGACCGGTGGAAGCCGGTGCCGGTCATTGTCACCGATCCCGCCGAACTGGCCAGATGCCGGGGCATGCGCATGGGCTACGCCCCGACCCTGGCCCTGCTGGAGCCGGCCCGCGCCGCCGGCCACCGCCGCATCGCGATGATCGGCATCCCCTGCCAGGTCTATGCCCTGCGCGCGCTGGAGGCGGAATTGGGGCTGGAGCGGCTTTATGTCATTGGAACCCCCTGTTCGGACAACACCACGACGGAGAATTTCCACATCTTCCTCAATCTTTTGGACCCGAAACCTGAGACGGTCAGCTATCTGGAGTTCCGCGCCGATTTCCGGGTGGAGTTGCGCTATGACGACGGGCGGGCGGACCGGACCATCCCCTTCCTGCAATTGCCGATCTCGCAGTTGCCGCCCGATTTCTTCCCGATCACCTGCAAGACCTGCGTCGATTACACCAACCGGCTGGCCGATATCACCGTGGGCTATATGGGCGGCGACGGCGATCAATGGATTATCGTGCGCAATCAAAGGGGTGCCGAGCTGCTGTCCCTGGCGGCATCTTGCCTGTCCCTGCGCCCGCTGACCGACAGAGGCAGGCGCAAGGGGGCCGTCACGGGATTTCTGCGCAACACCGAACGCGCGGCAGGGGGCCTGCCGCTGCGCCGGATGCCGGGCTGGCTGCGCCCGGTGGTGTCGTTCCTGCAGCCCCGCCTTGGCCCGCGCGGCCTGGAGTTTGCCCGCGCGCGGGTGGAGATGAAGGCGGTGGAAACCGTGCTGCACCTGCGCCGCGCCTTTCCGGCACGGATCAAGAACATGGTGCCGGATCATGTCTGGCGGCTGGTGCAGCCCTATGGGCTGGAACCGGGGGCGGATGAGGTTTCTGGCGGGCGGCGAGAGGGAAAAGACTGAAGACCGCAGCGGGCGAAACCAAGGGGAGTTTTGCGCCCGGACCGATCAGGCCACGCTCCGGTGGAGCGTGGCCCGGTCCGTTGCCCGAAGGCGCAAGCCGAAGGGCAAGGGGGGATCGGCCAGGACAGCTGCCCGTAAATCAGGCCGCGCCTGCCTGGGCGGGCGCGAACGCGCCTGCCAGGGGCAGGCAGGCGCGGCCTGATTTGTCGACGGACAAATCAGGCAAGAAGACGCCTCAACTGCACCCGCTTGTACCGCCACAGGTGTTGCATTTCATGCAGGTTCCGTTGCGCACCAGCGTGTAGTTGCCGCATTCGCCGCAGGGGTCGCCCTCGTAGCCCTGCATCCTGGCTTTCACCCGGGCGTCCATGCCGACCGTGCCGGACGACAGCGCGGTGGCGCCGATCGTCGTCGTTTCGGTCATCATCAGGCTCAGCGACCCCATGGCATCGCTGCCCGGACCGGCGGTGCCCATGCCGCCCTGCAGCACCACCAGTTCCTGCGGCAGGCGCTTGCGCAGATAGCCGGTGGAACTGATCTGGCGCAGCACCTCCAGACCGCGGGTGGCGGCCTGGTCAGACAGTTCCGAGAAGTTGCGCTTGCCCTCTTCCTCGCCCCGGCCCAGATCGTCAAAGCTGGCACCTTGCGGCTTCACATGGGCCAGATCGGTGCGGTCCAGATAGCTGACCGCCAGTTCGCGGAAGATGTAATCCAGGATCGAGGTGGCGTTCTTGATGCTGTCATTGCCCTGCACCATGCCCGCCGGCTCGAAGCGGGTAAAGGTAAAGGCCTCAACGAATTCCTCAAGCGGAACACCGTATTGCAGGCCGACGCTGACAGCGATGGCGAAGTTGTTCATCATCGCGCGAAAGCCGGCCCCTTCCTTGTGCATGTCGATGAAGATCTCGCCCAAGCTGCCGTCCTGATACTCGCCGGTGCGCAGATACACCTTGTGGCCGCCGACGATGGCCTTTTGCGTATAGCCCTTGCGCCGCTCGGGCAGCTTTTCACGGTTCGAGCGGACGATTTCCTTGATGATCACCTTTTCGACGATCTTCTCGGCCAGCACCTGCGCCTTGGAGGCCGGATTGCCGCTGGCCAGACTTTCTTCGGCCTCTTCATCCCCCTCGACCAGCGCCGAGGCCAGCGGCTGCGACAGCTTCGATCCGTCGCGGTAGAGCGCATTGGCCTTGATGCCCAGCGACCAGCTGAGCTCATAGGCCGCCAGCACCTCTGCGATGGTGGCCGAATTGGGCATGTTGATGGTCTTGGAAATGGCGCCGGAGATAAAGCTTTGGGCCGCCGCCATCATGTGGATATGGCTTTCGACCGACAGAAAGCGCGTGCCGGTCTTGCCGCAGGGATTGGCGCAATCGAAGACGGCATAGTGTTCCGGCTTCAGAAAGGGCGCGTTTTCCAGCGTCATCGTGCCGCAGACATGGTCATTGGCGGCCGCCACCTGGGCGCGGGTAAAGCCGAGATGGGCCAGCAGATCGAAGGTCGGATCGTTCAGCTTCTCGGCCGGAATGCCCAGCGTGCCTTTGCAGAACTCCTCGCCCAGCGTCCACTGGTTGAAGACAAATCGGATGTCAAAGGCCGACGGCAGGGCGCTTTCGATCTTTTCGATCTCGCGCGGGCCGAAACCGTGGCCGATCAGCGCGGTGTGGTTGATGCCGGGGCAGTTGCCAAGGCTGCCGTGACCCACAGCATAGGCGATGATTTCGGCAATCTGGGCCGGGCCATAGCCCAGCGTTTCAAGCGCCGCCGGGACCGACCGGTTGATGATCTTGAAATAACCGCCCCCCGCAAGCTTCTTGAACTTGACCAGCGCGAAATCAGGCTCGATTCCGGTGGTGTCGCAATCCATGACCAGCCCGATGGTGCCGGTCGGGGCGACGACGGTGGTCTGGGCGTTGCGATAGCCGTGCTTTTCGCCCAGCGTCAGGGCGGTGTCCCAGGCCTCGCGCGCCAGGGCGATCAGGCGCGGGTCCGGGCAGTTGCCGGCATCCAGCGCCACAGGCACCACGTTGACACCGACATAGCCGGTGGTATCGCCCATCGCCGCGCGGCGGTGGTTGCGGATGACGCGCAGCATATGCTCGGCATTGCGGGCATAGCCCGGAAACGCCCCCAACTCTCCCGCCATTTCGGCCGAGGTGGCATAGGCGACACCGGTCATGATCGCTGACAGCGCGCCACACAGCGCCCGCCCTTGCGCCGAATCATATCCCAGACCCATCGTCATCAACAGACCGCCGATATTGGCATAGCCCAGGCCCAGCGTGCGGAAGTCGTAGGACCGTTGCGCGATTTCCCTTGACGGGAACTGCGCCATCAGCACCGAGATTTCCAGCGTCACGGTCCAAAGGCGCGTTGCGTGGATGTAGCCCTCGGCGTCAAAGGCCGTACCGTTGCGAAAGGTCAGCAGGTTCATCGAGGCCAGGTTGCAGGCCGTGTCATCCAGGAACATGTATTCCGAACAGGGGTTCGATCCGCGGATCGGCCCGTCCGCCGGGCAGGTGTGCCAGGCGTTGACCGTGTCGTGGAACTGGATGCCGGGGTCGGCACAGGCCCAGGCGGCATGACCGACCTGATCCCACAGATCGCGGGCCTTGACGGTTCTTGCCACCTTGCCGTCGGTGCGCCGGATCAGGCCCCAGTCCGTGTCATTTCTCACCGCCTGCAGGAAGGCATCGGTGACACGGACAGAGTTGTTCGAATTCTGGCCGGAGACGGTCACATAGGCTTCGGAATCCCAGTCGGTGTCATAGGTGGGAAACTCGATGCTGGAATACCCCTGGCGCGCATATTGCAGGATGCGGCCCACATAGGTTTCCGGGATCATCGCCTTTTTCGCCGACCGGATCGCGGCCTTCAGGCCGGCATTCCTGGCCGGATCGGTGGCGTCGGCTTCCGCGCCATCCCAGGCCTTGATCGCGGCGAAAATGTCGTTCAGCCTGGTTTCATGCACCTTCGATCCGGCAACCAGCGAGGCCACTTTCTGTTCCTCGATGACCTTCCAGTTGATGAAGGCTTCGATATCGGGGTGATCCATGTCGCAGATCACCATCTTGGCCGCACGGCGCGTGGTGCCGCCCGATTTGATGGCACCCGCCGCACGGTCACCGATCTTGAGAAAGCCCATCAGGCCCGAAGACTTGCCGCCGCCCGACAGCTTTTCGCCCTCGCCGCGCAGCGATGAGAAATTGGTGCCGGTGCCCGAGCCGTATTTGAACAGGCGCGCCTCGCGGACCCACAGATCCATAATTCCGCCGTCGTTCACCAGATCATCGCTGACCGACTGGATGAAGCAGGCATGGGGCTGGGGGTGTTCATAGGCGCTGTCGGATTTCGTCAGCGTGCCGGTCTTGTAATCGACATAGAAATGGCCCTGCGCCGGGCCGTCCACGCCGTAAGCCCAATGCAGGCCGGTGTTGAACCATTGCGGGCTGTTGGGGGCTGCCATCTGGCGGGCCAGCATGAAGCGCATCTCGTCGTGATAGGCGCGGGCATCGGCCTCGGTGGTGAAATAGCCACCCTTCCAGCCCCAATAGGCCCAGGCCCCGGCCAGACGGTCGAAGACTTGGCGGGCGCTGGTTTCGCCGACGAACCGCTCTGCCTCGGGCAGGGCTGCAAGCGCGTCGTGATCGGGCACCGAACGCCACAGGAATTCGGGCACGCCCTTTTCCTTCACGCGCTTGCGCACCGCCGGAACGCCCGCCTTGCGGAAATACTTCTGCGCCAGCACGTCAGAGGCGACCTGGCTCCAGCCTTCGGGAACTTCCACGGCGTCGTTGCGGAACACGACCGTTCCGTCAGGATTGCGGATTTCGGACGTGGTGGTGAAAAACCCGATGGTGCCGTAAGCACCGCTCTCGGCCGTGGTGAACTTGCGCTCGATCTTCATCTGCCCCCAACTCCTGTTCCGGCGCGGCTTGCTGCCGCGTCCGTCTGCCAATGTCGTGCTGCCGGTGTCCTGCGGACAAAAGACATCGCCGCACCGGTCGCCGATGCAACCGGGCCCTGCGCGTCCCGCAAGGGGCGCGCGGTTCCGATGTTCCCAAGCCGCTTCGCTTGCCACCAGATGTGGTGTGGTTTTGCGCAGCTTCGTCAAACTGTCGTATTTGTCCGGGGCTCGCAATCCCGAAATTTTGTGCCGCGCGTGATAATCCCCCTTGACCGGGCAAGGATGCCACAGCCTGCCGCGCGGGCTGTGGACGAATCTGGGGCAATCCGGGGTCTGCAAACGCGCCGGGCACCGTCTTGCGCGCAAAGGGCAGTCGCAAGGAATATCACTGTGGCCTGCCCGCTTGCGTGATGGGGCTCAACAAAAGGCTGAAAGGTTGCGGGCACGGGCAGCGCGCGACGGCGGCCCCCGCGCCCCCGATCCGCCGCCAACCGCCCGGCTTGCCTGAAAATCAGTCAGGCCTGCGCAGCGCGGCGGGTCGGCGGTTGATCAGCACGATTCCCGCCGACACCAGCGCAGCCGCCCCCAGAATCCCCGGCCCCACAGGCTCGTCCAGCAGAAGCCACCCCAGGGTCAGCCCGAAGACCGGGGTCAGGAAGGAAAAGCTGGCAACCCCGGACGCCGGATAGACCGACAAAAGCCAAAGCCAGACGATGAAACCGGCTGTCACGACAATGACCACCTGAAAGAACAGCCCGGCAAAGTGCAGGGGCTGCAGGTCGCGGAT
Source organism: Rhodobacter sp. (assembly GCA_020250445.1). Taxonomy (GTDB): domain Bacteria; phylum Pseudomonadota; class Alphaproteobacteria; order Rhodobacterales; family Rhodobacteraceae; genus Aliitabrizicola. The sequence goes on along the minus strand of JADCEF010000026.1, from coordinate 11,135 downwards.
CAGCGGGCCAAAGGCCGGGGCAAGCAGCACAAGCAGCGGGCCAGAGACCAGAAGCATCCAGAACAGCTGCATCTCGGGCCGTTCGCGCACCATGGCCGACCCCCGTGCCATATAGGCGGTTCCGGCCCATCCCAGCGCACCGCCAAGCGCACACAGGTCCCCCGCCAGACTGGCTGTGCCGTCCGCACCCCCCCGATCCAGGATCGCCCAGGCCGTTCCGGCAAAGGCCAGGGCCAGCCCGACCCCCTTTTGCACCGTGATCCGTTCGCCCGGCAGACCGACATGGGCCATCAGCGCCATCCAGACCGGCATCGAGTAAAACAGGATCGAGGTGCGCACGACCGTCGTCAGATCCAGCGCAAGGAACAAAAGCAGGAATTCCGCCGCAAAAAGGCCGCCCATCAGCGCCCCGGCCGGTGCCGTCCTGGCAGAGAATTGCAGACCGTAGCCCCGAAACCGCATCCAGCCGTAAAGGCAGACCATGGCAAGGCAGGACCGCAACCCCGCCAGAAACACCGGCTGGAACCCGGTGTTCAGAAGCTTGATCGAGACCTGATTGACCGCAAAGAGCAGGGCCATGCCGACCAGGGCCGCCGCACCCGGCGCATCGATCCTGTCCTTGCGTGGCATTGCGTTCCCTTTTTCCGGAGGCAAGCCATGCGTCGGTGTCCGCAGGCTGTCAAGGCACGGCCAGGCGGACAAATTGGCTGGCGATGACGGGACGAATGACATAAAGCCTGCCCCGACCGACCCGCCTGCGGAGACGCCCATGGCCGAAACCATCATCGCGCGCTGCGAGGCCAAGGGCCTGCGCATGACAGACCAGCGCCGCATCGTGGCGCGTGTCATCGGGGCTGCCGAAGACCACCCCGATGTCGAAGCCCTGTACAACCGTGCCAGCGCCATTGACCCGCGCATCTCGATCGCCACCGTCTATCGCACGGTGAAGCTGTTCGAAGAGGCCGGAATCCTGGAACGCCTGGAATTCGGCGACGGGCGCGCCCGCTATGAGGATGCCGAGCGCGACCACCATGATCACCTGATCGACATGAATTCAGGCAAGGTCACGGAATTTGTCGACCCCGAGATCGAAGCGCTGCAAGAGCGGATCGCGGCACGTCTGGGCTACAGGCTGATCGGACACAGGCTGGAACTGTACGGCGTTCCCGCAAAGAAAGGCTGATGGTCGCCGCCATGCGGGACAATCTGCGCGGCATTGTTCTGATGGTCGCCGCGATGGCGGGCTTTGCCATCGAGGACATGTTCGTGAAATGGGCATCCGCCGACCTGCCGACCGGGCAGATTCTGCTGGCGCTGGCGGCGGGCGGTGCGCCGGTGTTCATCCTGCTGGCGCGCAGGCAGGGCAAGCGCATCTGGTCCGCCGAGGCGCTGACAGCCCCGGTCATCTGGCGCAATGCCGGCGAGGTGATCGGCTCGCTGGGCTTCATCACCGCCCTTGCCCTGGTACCGCTGTCGCTTGCCGCTGCGATCTTTCAAGCCATGCCGCTGGCCGTCACCTTCGGGGCGGCGGTCTTTCTGGGCGAATCCGTGGGCTGGCGGCGCTGGACCGCGATTTCGGTGGGGTTTCTGGGTGTTCTGGTGATCATCCGCCCGGGCCTGAGCGGCTTTGATCCGGCCTCGCTCTGGGCGTTGCTGGCGGTGGCGGGGCTTGCGGTGCGCGACCTTGCCACGCGGCGGGTCGCCCCGACGATCACCTCGATGCAGCTTTCGGCCTGGGGGTTTCTGTCGCTGATCCCGCTGGCCGCGGCCATGCTGGCCGCCACGGGCGGGCCGGTTCCGGTGACGGGGGCGCATGTCGGCTATCTTGCCGGTGCGCTGGGGTTCAGCATTGCGTCCTACTGGGCGATTACGGCGGCGATGCGGCGGGGCGAGGTTTCGGTGACAACGCCCTTTCGCTATTCGCGCCTGGTCTTCGCGCTGATCATCGGGGTAGCGGTCTTCGGCGAGCGTCCCGATGCCTGGACGCTGACCGGGGCCACGCTGATCATCGGGTCGGGGCTGTATACCTTTGCGCGCGAACGCGCGCGGGCGCGCCACACCCTAGCCAGCGCGCCCGCCGCAGGGTAAAGAGCGCGCGAGACGATTTCCCGCCCTGTCAGGAGGCCCAGGCCATGAGCACCATCATCGACATTCACGCCCGCGAAATCCTTGACAGCCGTGGCAACCCCACCATCGAGGTGGATGTGCATCTGGAAGGCGGTGCCATGGGCCGCGCCGCTGTGCCCTCGGGTGCCTCGACCGGGGCGCATGAGGCGGTCGAGCGCCGCGATGGCGACAAGGCGCGCTATTTTGGCAAGGGCGTGCTGGAGGCGGTGGCGGCGGTGAACGGCGAGATTGCCGAAGAACTTGTGGGCTATGACGCGACCGAACAGGTTGGCATCGACCGCACGATGATCGAAATGGACGGCACGCCGAACAAGGGGCGGCTGGGGGCCAATGCGATCCTTGGTGTCTCGCTGGCCGTTGCCAAGGCGGCGGCGGCCTTCACCGACCAGCCGCTGTACCGCTATGTCGGGGGCACTTCGGCGCATGTTCTACCGGTGCCGATGATGAACATCATCAATGGCGGCGAACATGCCGACAATCCGATCGACATCCAGGAATTCATGATCATGCCGGTTGCCGCCGCGAACCTCCGCGAGGCGGTGCGCATGGGTTCCGAAGTGTTCCACACGCTGAAAAAGGAACTGTCTGCCGCCGGGCTGTCCACCGGCATCGGCGATGAGGGCGGCTTTGCCCCGAACCTGAGTTCGACCCGTGTTGCGCTGGATTTCATTCTGAAATCCATCGAAAAGGCCGGGTATCGGCCCGGCGAGGATGTTTTTCTGGCGCTGGATTGTGCCGCGACGGAATACTTCCGGGGCGGCAAGTACGAGATGAAGGGCGAAGGCAAATCCCTGACCTCTGCCGAAAACGCCGACTGGCTGGCTGGTCTGGTGGCCGACTATCCGATCATCTCGATCGAGGATGGCATGGCCGAAGACGACTGGGGGGGTTGGGCGCTGCTGACCGAACGTCTGGGCAAGTCGGTGCAGCTTGTGGGGGATGACCTGTTCGTGACCAATCCGCGCCGTCTGGCCGAAGGCATAGCACGCGGCTGCGCCAATTCGATGCTGGTGAAGGTGAACCAGATCGGCACGCTGACCGAAACCCTTGCGGCGGTGGATATGGCGCATCGGGCGGGCTACACCAATGTCATGAGTCACCGGTCGGGCGAGACCGAGGATGCCACCATCGCCGATCTGGCGGTGGCCACCAATTGCGGGCAGATCAAGACAGGGTCGCTGGCACGGTCTGACCGGCTGGCGAAATACAACCAGTTGATCCGGATCGAGGAAATGCTGGGCGAGACCGCAGGGTTCGCGGGACGCGCGATCCTGAAGGGATAGGCGGCAGGGGCCGGCGGACCAGGGCGGTTCCGTCGGCCCGCCAGGCGGAAAGCCCGACGGGCGGCGCGGACCGGATCATCGGATGGTCCGGTCTTTGCCATTCGCAAGCAGGGGCGCAATCCGGCGCGGCCCCGGGGTATCCTTTGCGCAAGATAGCATTGGTGCCTTCCCGCGCAGTCGGATAGGTCCGGGCTGTGTAAAGCCGAGGTCCGTATGTCCGCCCCGCAAACGCCTGCTGCGAAGACCGAAGACAGCCTGCGCGGCTTTGGCTTTGCGCTGGCGGCCTATCTGATGTGGGGCCTTCTGCCGGTCTACATGAAGGCGCTGGCGCATATCCCGCCTGCCGAAGTCATCGCGCACCGGGTGATCTGGTCGCTGCCCATCGCGGGGGCCGTTCTGTGGGCGCTGGGGCGGACGGGCGACATCGGCCCGGCCCTGCGCAGCCCGCGGATGCTGGCGATGGGGGCCGCAACGGCGACCCTGATTGCGGTGAACTGGGGCATCTATGTCTGGGCCATCGGATCGGGGCATGCGCTTGACGCCGCCCTGGGGTATTACATCAACCCGCTGTTCAGCGTCTTTCTGGGGGCCGTCCTGCTGGGCGAGCGGCTGAGCCGGACGCAGCTTGTCGCCATCGGTCTGGCCGCGCTGGCCGTGGCGATTCTGACCTATGACGCCGGGCGGCTGCCGGCCGTGGCGCTGGGCCTGACGCTGACCTGGGGGCTTTACGCCTATCTCAAGAAATCCCTGCCGATCGGGCCGAACCAGGGCTTTTTTCTTGAGGTGCTTTTGCTGGTCCTGCCCGCCGTGCTGTATCTGGGATGGCTGGAACTTCGCGGGACCGGCCATTTCGCCAGGGCGAGCGCCAGCGATACCGCGCTGCTGCTGGGCTGCGGCGTGGTCACGGCGGTGCCGCTGATGGTCTATGCCAACGGGGCAAAGCTGCTGCGGCTTTCGACCATCGCCATGATGCAATACATCGCGCCGACGATGATCTTTCTGACGGCGGTGTTCCTGTTCCGCGAACCCTTCGGGACAGCGCGGATGATCGCCTTTCCCATGATCTGGGCGGCGCTGGCGATTTTTACCTGGTCGATGGTGCGTCAGGCCCGCAGCGTCAGCGACCGGGCCGGCTGACCTGACCACCCGCCACCAACGCCCCGACCCCGGTTGTCGAGGGGCAGGATGTCGGCAACCCGCGCAGGACGCGCACCGCCAGAAAGGCAAAAGCCTGGGCTTCCAGCATGTCGCCGTTGAGACCGGCGGCCTCGACCGGCTGCACCTCGGCCGTCATGTGGCGGGCCAGCAGCTCCATCAGGTGCGCGTTGTGGCGTCCGCCCCCCGTCACCAGCAGGCGTCGCACCGGTGTCGGAAAATGGCCTGCGCCGCGCGCCACCGCAAGCGCGGCCGCCGCCGTCAGCGTGGCGGCCGCATCGGCATCCGACAGATGGGCGACAGCCCCGAGCAGGTCGTGAAACTGGTTCCTGTCCAGGGACTTCGGCGGCATTCTTGCGAAGAATTCATGGTCCAGAAAGCGGGCCAGCACCGCCGGGTCAGGCCTGCCCTGTGCCGCCAGCCGACCCGCCTCGTCCCGGGCAAGACCACGGCGTTGCGCGACGAGGTCGTTCACCGGGGCATTGGCGGGGCCGGTATCGAAGGCAAGGCAGGCCCCCGGATGATCGGGCGCGGCATGGCGCGGATCAACCCAGGTGACATTGCCGACCCCGCCCATGTTGAGAAAGGCCAGCGGCATCTCTGCCCCCATCCAGCGCGCACAGGCAAAGTGGTAGAAGGGGGCCAAAGGGGCACCTTGCCCGCCCAGCCGGACATCGGTGCTGCGGAAATCCCAGACCACGGGACAGCCCAGCACCCCGGCCAGGGCCGCACCCGACCCGGCCTGATGCGTGCCGCGCCCGCGCGGATCATGGGCCAGCGTCTGTCCGTGAAACCCGACAACGGCGGCACCGGAAAACTGCGCCAGCACTTCGGCATGGGCGGTTTCCACGACCCCGGCCGCAGCCCTGACCTGCGGGTCGCCGGGCCAGCAGCCAAGGGCGGCGCGCAGGATCGCCCGTTCCGCGTCGGAATAGGGACGATAGGCGGTGGTGCCGAACTCGACAATTCGTTCCCCGTCCGTCAGAACCATTGCGGCATCCACGCCATCCAGCGAGGTGCCCGACATGGTGCCAAGCGCCCAGACCGTTCCCCCGTTCAACATGCCCTTCCCCTTGCCCGACCGCCCCGGTATATCCGCCCTGCCCAGTAAAGCATGAGACCCCGATGACCTACCATCCGAAATCCGATTTCATGCACATCATGATGAGCCGTGGCTATCTGGCGGATTGCACGGATTATCAGGGGCTGGACGAGGCCCTGATCAAGGGCGTGGTCCCGGCCTATATCGGGTATGACGCGACGGCGGCCTCGCTGCATGTCGGGCATCTTCTGAACATCATGATGCTGCGCTGGCTGCAGAAAACCGGCGGCAAGCCGATCACGCTGATGGGCGGCGGCACGACGAAGGTGGGCGATCCATCCTTCCGCGCCGAAGAGCGCCCGCTGCTGACCCCGGCGCAGATCGACGCGAACATCGCCGGCATGAACCGGGTGTTTTCGCGCTATCTGTCCTATGGGGCGGCAGCGGGCGATGCGCTGATGCTGAACAATGCCGAATGGCTGGACAGCCTGAACTACCTTGATTTCCTGCGGGACATCGGGCGGCATTTCAGCGTCAACCGGATGCTGTCCTTTGAAAGCGTCAAGTCGCGGCTGGACCGCGAGCAAAGCCTGAGCTTTCTTGAATTCAACTACATGATCCTGCAGGCTTACGATTTTCTGGAACTGTACCGCCGCCACGGCTGCCTGTTGCAGATGGGCGGGTCCGACCAGTGGGGCAACATCATCAACGGCATCGACCTGACGCGCCGGGTGCTGGACTGCGAGCTTTATGGCCTGACCTCGCCCCTGCTGACAACCAGCGACGGGCGCAAGATGGGCAAATCGCAGGGCGGCGCTGTCTGGCTGAGCGCCGAGATGCTGTCAGCTTACGAATTCTGGCAGTTCTGGCGCAACACCACCGACGCCGACGTGGGGCGGTTCCTGAAGCTTTATACCGACCTGCCGCTGGACGACTGCGAACGTCTGGGCGCGCTGGGCGGGGCCGAGATCAACGGGGCGAAGATCATCCTGGCCAATGCCGTAACCGGCCTGCTGCATGGCGATGAGGCGGCGCAGGCGGCCGAGGCCACGGCCCGCGAGGTTTTTGAACGCGGCGGGGTGGGCGATGATCTGCCCAGGCTGGCGCTGACCCCTGCCGATGTGGCCGATGGCATTTCGGTGGGGCAGCTCTTCGTGCGGGCCGGTCTTGCGAAATCCGGCAAGGACGCAAAGCGCCTGATCGCCGAAGGCGGTGCGCGGCTGAACGACGAGATCGTGCTGGATGCAGGCCAGATGATCGGCGCGGGCGAGCTGGCAGAGCCGGTAAAGCTGACGGCGGGGCGCAAACGGCACGCCCTGGTCACGCTGGGCTGACCCCGGTTGTGGACAGCGGCGGCCCGTGAAAACGGACCGCCGTGCAGAGGGGTCACTGCTGAACCGTGACCTTGGCCATGTAATCGGGCTCGGCCACCGCCCCGTTGTTGGCTGAATCGCCCTTCTTGATCGCATCGACCACGTCCATGCCCTGAATGACCTGTCCGACCACGGTATACTGGCCGTCCAGATGCGGGGCGGGGGCAAACATGATGAAGAACTGGCTGTTGGCCGAATCGGGCGATGCCGACCGGGCCATGCCGACCGTGCCGCGATCAAAGGGAAGCGACGAGAATTCGGCAGCCAGATCGGGGCGCGCCGACCCGCCCGTTCCCGCCAGGGACAGATCGCCCCCCAGCTTGCCGCTGGCGACATCGCCGGTCTGCGCCATGAAGCCGTCGATGACCCGGTGGAAGACGACGCCGTCATAGGCCCCTTCCGCCGCAAGGGCCGTGATCTGTTCGACATGCTTGGCGGCAACATCCGGCAAAAGATCAATCACGATTGTCCCGGTGGTCGATCCGGCGACCTCGATCACCAGGTTGGCTCCCGGTCCGTCTTCCGCCGCGATGGCGGGCGAGGAGGCACCGGATATCGCCCAGCCGCCCAGAACGGCAAGGCCCAGCCCGAACAGGCTGGCAGTCAGAAGGCGGGTTTCAGACATCGGCGGCCACTTTCATGCTGAGGATTCGGTCCGGCGATGCCGGCGGTTCGCCGCGTGCGATTCTGTCGACATGGGCCATGCCTTCGATCACGCGGCCATAGACGGTGTACTGACCGTTGAGGAAGTTGTTGTCGCTGAAGTTGATGAAGAACTGGCTGTTGGCCGAATCCGGGTTTGATGACCGGGCTGCCCCGACGGTGCCGCGATCATGCGGCAGTTTCGAGAATTCCGCAGGCAGGTCCGGCAGATGCGACCCGCCGGTTCCGGCGCGGCGCAGGTTGAAATCCTTTTCCGCGTTGCCGTTCGCGACATCGCCGGTCTGGGCCATGAAGCCGTCGATCACGCGGTGGAAGACGACGTTGTCATAGGCACCGGCGCGCGCCAGCGTTTTCATCCGTTCGGCATGTTTCGGGGCCACATCCGCCAGCAGTTCGATCACGACCCGCCCGTCCTTCAGCTCGATGAAGATCGTATTCTCCGGATCCTTTATTTCGGCCATAAGCCTCTCCTTCTTGCAATCGGGGGCAACTTAATGGCCGGATCGGCCAAGGGAAAGCGCAAAGCGCCGTGATCGGTTGACGCGGCGTCCCCGATGGGGTGGAACAGACCAAAGGCAAAGGGGGGGGCGGCAGATGGCCTGGAAGACACTCGATGACATGGATCTGGCCGGCAAGGTTGTGCTGGTGCGGGTGGATGTGAACGTGCCGATGGAAAACGGGCGCGTGACCGATGCAACGCGGATCGAAAAGATCGTGCCGACGGTGACCGATATCCTGGCCAGGGGCGGCAAGCCGGTGCTGCTGGCGCATTTCGGCCGCCCCAAGGGCCGGATCGTCGATGACATGAGCCTGCGCCACATTCTGCCCGCACTGCAGGCGGCCCTGCCCGGCAACCGGGTTCTGTTCGCTGGTGATTGCATCGGTCCCGTGGCCAAGGCGGCCGTTTCGGCGCTGCGCCCCGGCGAGGTGCTGCTGCTGGAAAACACCCGCTTTCATCCCGGAGAGGAAACGAACGACGCGACACTGGCCGCGGCCATGGCCGCGCTGGGCGATGTCTATGTGAACGATGCCTTTTCGGCCGCGCACCGCGCCCATGCCTCGACCGAGGGGCTGGCCCGCCTTCTGCCCCATGCCGCCGGCCGTCTGATGGGCGAAGAACTGCGGGCGCTTGACGCGGCCCTGGGGTCGCCCCGGCGCCCGGTTGTCGCCGTGGTGGGCGGGGCAAAGGTTTCAACCAAGCTGGAGCTTCTGGGCAATCTGGTGACGAAGGTTGACCATCTTGTGATCGGGGGGGGCATGGCCAATACCTTTCTGGTGGCCCGGGGGATCGAGGTCGGGAAGTCACTGGCGGAACGCGACATGGCCGCAACGGCGCTGGAGATTGTCGCAAAGGCAAAGGCGGCGGGTTGTGCCATCCACCTGCCGCTGGACATCGTGGTGGCGCGCGAGTTCAAGGCCGGGGCCGCAAGCGAGACCCTGGACGTGACCGCCTGCCCTATAGACGCGATGATCCTGGATGCCGGGCCCAAGACCGTCGCGGCCCTGCGGGCGCTGTTTGCCACCGCCCGGACGCTGATCTGGAACGGGCCGCTGGGTGCCTTCGAAATCGCGCCCTTTGATGCCGGCACCGTTGCGGCGGCACGCGCCGTTGCCGACCTGACACGGGCGGGAAAGCTTGTGTCCGTCGCAGGCGGCGGCGACACGGTGGCGGCCCTGCATCAGGCCGGCGTGGCCGGCGATTTCACCTTCATCTCGACGGCGGGCGGGGCGTTTCTGGAATGGATGGAAGGCAAGGACCTGCCGGGCGTCGCCGCCCTGCTGCAGTGATGGCACAAAACATGACGCTGGCGCAGCATGCGCACGCCAAAGGCATTGCACCGAAAGCCCCGGGCTTCTAGAGCCGTGGCAGGTACGATTTAACGCGAAAGGACCGCTTACCATGCGCGCGACCAAGGCAGTTCAGAAGATCCTGTCCCATTACGAGGGGGAGACCCCCGGCGTCAAAGCCAACCTGTGCCGGATGCTGATGGAGGGGCGTCTGGGCGGCACCGGCCGGATGATCATCCTGCCCGTTGATCAGGGGTTTGAACACGGCCCGGCGCGCACCTATGCGCCCAACCCGGCAAGTTATGATCCGCACTATCATTATCAGCTTGCCATCGATGCCGGTCTGAACGCCTATGCGGCCCCCCTGGGTATGCTGGAGGCCGGTGCGGATACCTTTGCCGGGCAGATCCCGACAATCCTGAAGGTGAACAGCGCCAATTCGCTGATGTCCGGAACGGCAGGCAAGAACCAGGCAATCACGGGATCAGTGGATGATGCCCTGCGGCTGGGCTGTTCCGCGATTGGTTTTACCATCTATCCGGGCAGTGATGCGGCGCTGGAGATGTACGAGGAAATCTCGGCCATGCGGGCCGAGGCGGCCGCGCGCGGCATTGCCACCGTGATCTGGTCTTATCCGCGCGGCGAAGCCGTTACGAAAGACGGCGAAACCGCAATCGACGTTTGCGCCTATGGCGCGCAGATTGCCGCCCTGCTGGGCGCGCATATCATCAAGATCAAGCTCAGCACCGATCATCTGATGCTGCCCGAGGCGAAGAAGGTCTATGAGGCGCAGAAGATCGATGTGGCGACCCAGGCGGCACGCGTGCGTCACTGCATGGAGGCCAGCTTTGCCGGCAGGCGCATCGTCGTATTCTCGGGCGGGGCGATCAAGGGCGAAGACGGCGTCTATGACGATGCCCGCGCAATCCGCGACGGCGGCGGCCACGGATCGATCATCGGGCGCAACAGCTTCCAGCGCAGCCGCCCCGAGGCTTTGGCGATGCTGACAAAGCTGGTGGATATCTACAAGGGCCGCGCCTGACCGGACAAGGGCCTGTCCGAAGCCCTGTTTCGGGCAGGCCGCTGCCGATTGAGAATTCACAACGCCCTGACTTTGTGACAAGATTGCGTGCGACCGCCTCCGATGAACGAGGGGCGGCATGATCGGGGCAAGACAATGGGCACGCAAAGACCTGCCTTGGGCGCGGCAGTGTATTTCATGATCATCTTCACGCTGGGGTCATATTTTACCTTTGCCGCCGTGCAGGGGGACTATGGCGTCTTCCGCCGGGTGCAGATCGATGCCGAAGCCGAAGTGCTTGGCGCAGAGCGGGACAAGCTGGCGCTGGAACTGAAACTCCTGACGAACAAGACGCGCCGCCTGTCCGACGATTTTCTTGACATCGATTTGTTGGACGAGCAGGCGCGCGAGGTGCTGGGCCTGATCCGCGCCGACGAAATCGTGATCCGCTGACAGGGTGCTGTGAACGTACCGGTCACGGGGGCTGCCTGACCGGACTGCGGGGAAGACTCGCGCCTGCGCGCGCGTTGAGCATCACGGCAGGGGCCATCGCCCCCGCCACAGCGCGGCGCCGGGATCAGGACCGGCCGGGGGCCAAAGCCCCCGGCCAGCGCCCGCCCCGCCCCTGGCGGGCGCTTCGCTCCCGCCGGGTCGGGCGCTGGCCTGCATTGTTCCCGGACCTG
>JADCEF010000025.1 GCA_020250445.1 Rhodobacter sp. | reverse complement strand
GCCACTGCGCCACGCTGCCCCTTGTCCAGCCGGGGGCCCAAAGCCCCCGGCCAGCGCCCGCCCCGCCCATGGCGGGCGCTTCTCGCCCGCCGGGTCGGGCGCTGGCCTTCTGCTGTTCCCGGACTTGCCGGTCTACAGGGCACCGTGCCGCGCGGGCGGGGGAAACGCGGGTCGCGTTTCCTGATCCCGCCCAAAGGGGCAATCCCTGTCCCCGGGCCGGAAAGACCTTCCCGGCATGCAGGCGGTCGGAGTGTTGTTTCGGCACCCTGCCGGTGGTGGCCCGATTCCTGGATTTCCGACCCTTGAATACCCTGTGTCGGACGTGGGTCGTACAGCCAGTATTTCAACCTTTCGGCTGTCTCCGGCCAAGCTTCACCTGCCGACGGCGACAGGGTTTTGTTGTACTTGTTTATGGAACTGATCACTTCTTGCGCGCCATAACGGCGTTGCCCATCGCACGGCCGCACGGCATGGCTGGAATGCTGGCAGCCTGCCAGCGCGCGTCAACGCAAGGGCCTGTGCGAAGGGGGGCCGCATGGATTGACCGCCGCCGCGCACCTGCTACGGCTGTGCCATGACCCCCGTCCTGCCCAATGCCGCCGCGCGCCGCCTGTTCCTGCAACTGCACGGGCTGGGAGAGGTCCCGGCCGGCCCGGCGAAGGGGGCCGATCTGGCGGCGCTGATCGCGCGCATCGGCTTTGTGCAGGTGGACAGCATCCCCACGGTGGAACGCGCGCATCACATGATCCTGTTCGCCCGCCGCCCGGCCTACCGGCCGCCGGCGCTGAAGCGCCTGCTGGAGCGCGACCGGGCGCTGTTTGAACACTGGACACATGACGCATCGGTCCTGCCCATCCATCTGTTCCCATACTGGCAACTGCGCTTTGCCCGCGATGCTGACCGGCTGCACGGCAACTGGAAACGCTGGTTCCGCGACGGGTACGAAGCGCAGTTTGACAAGATCCTGAACCGGATCGCGGCAGAGGGGCCGGTCACCTCATCCGACGTGGGCGAGGGCGAGGCGCGGGGCCGGGGGGGCTGGTGGGACTGGCATCCATCGAAGACCGCGCTGGAATGGCTGTGGCGCACCGGGCAGTTGCAGATCACCCGGCGTGATGGCTTTCAGAAGGTTTATGACCTGACCGAACGGGTGATCCCGCAGGAACACCGCCTGCCCTGCCCGCCGGTTGACGCCGTGGTCGACTGGGCCTGCGCCTCGGCGCTGGACCGGCTGGGCTTTGCCACGCCGGGCGAGATTTGCGCCTATTGGAATGCCGTCACCCCGCAAGAGGTGCGTGCCTGGTGCAAGGCGGAACTGGCCGCGGGCCGGGTCACCGGGATTGCCGTGGAAGGGGCCGACGGCAGCCACCGCCACTGCCTGGTCCGGCCCGATGTGCCGGCCCGCGCCGCCGCAGCGCCTGCGCCGCCCGCGCGGCTGCGCGTTCTGTCGCCCTTTGATCCGGCGCTGCGCGACCGGCAGCGGGCGGAACGCCTGTTCGGCTTTTACTACCGGATCGAGGTTTTCGTGCCCGAGGCGCAGCGGCGCCATGGCTATTACGTCTTTCCGCTGCTGGAAGGGGCGCGGCTGGTGGGGCGGATCGACATGAAGGCGCGGCGGGATGCGGGCGTGCTGCAGGTGCGCGCGCTGTGGCCCGAAGCGGGCGCGCGCTTTGGCGCGGGCCGGATGGCGCGGCTGGCGGCAGAGCTGGACCGGATCGCCCGCTTTGCCGGGTGTGAGCGGGTGGGCTTCGACGATGGCTGGCTGCGCGGGGTGCTGACCTGAGCCGCGCGGGCGTTTCGCCCTGCCGGTAAATCATCGTGCCCAAAAGGACGTCAGCAGGGCTCGACCCGGCTTTCGATGATCTCCATCGCCTCGTCCGCGGATTCAACAAAGCGGAACAGGTCAAGGTCAGCGGGGGCAATCAGACCCTCATCCGCCAGTGCCTGCCAGTTGATGACACGGGTCCAGAATTCGCGCCCGAACAGCAGGAAAGGGATGCGCTTCATCCGCCCGGTCTGGATCAGGGTCAGGCTTTCGAACATCTCGTCCATGGTGCCAAAGCCGCCCGGAAAGATGCAGATTGCCCTGGCGCGCATCAGGAAATGCATCTTGCGGATCGCGAAGTAGTGGAAGTTGAAGCACAGGTCGGGCGTGACATAGGGGTTTGGAACCTGTTCGTGCGGCAGCACGATGTTGAGCCCGATCGAATGGCCGCCCGCCTCTTGCGCGCCGCGGTTGCCGGCCTCCATGATCCCCGGCCCGCCGCCGGTGATGACCACGTTTTCGCGCCCATAGCTTTCCAGGCTTCTTTCGGTGATGCGGCGTGCCAGGTCCCGGGCAATGTCATACCAGGCGGCCAGCGCCCGGGCACCGCCTGTCTGTTCCGGCCCGGGAATGCGCGCGCTGCCCATCAGGATGACGGTGGACCGGATGCCGCGTTCATCCAGCACCAGTTGCGGCTTCAGCAGTTCCAGTTGCAGTCGCACCGGACGCAGGTCGTCGCGCATCATGAAATCCGCATCCGCAAAGGCCAGCCGGTAAGCCGGGGCGCGGGTCTGCGGGGTATCGGGGGTCTGATCTGCGGTGGCCACATCGGCAATACTGTCGCGGAACGGGTGGCTGCGGGGGCTGTCGTCTTTCATCGCGGACTCGCTGGATTGCGTCATGTCACCTGCCCGTCTATAGGCTGAACCGGGTCAGGACCATATGAAACCGGAGACGCCCGATGTCCCATGCCGCCCTTGAATCTGCCATCAATGCCGCGTGGGAGGGCCGCGATACCATCACGCCCGCCACCACGGGTGCCGCGCGCGATGCGGTGGAAGCCACGCTCGAGGCGCTGGACAAGGGCCGACTGCGGGTGGCAGAGCGCGGGGCCGACGGCACCTGGCACGTGAACCAATGGGCCAAGAAGGCGGTGCTGCTGGGCTTCCGGCTGCACGACATGGACCATCAGTCCGGCGGGGCGCAGGGCGGCGGCTGGTGGGACAAGGTCGACAGCAAGTTCAAGGGCTGGGACGCGGCCCGCTGGCGCGAGGCGGGGTTTCGCGCCGTCAACGGCAGCATCGTGCGCCGGTCCGCCTTTATCGCCAGGGGCGTCGTGCTGATGCCGTCCTTCGTCAATCTGGGGGCCTATGTCGATGAGGGGACGATGGTGGATACCTGGGCCACGGTCGGGTCCTGCGCGCAGATCGGCAAGAACGTGCACCTGTCTGGCGGTGTCGGCATTGGCGGCGTGCTGGAACCGATGCAGGCGGGCCCGACGATCATCGAGGACAACTGCTTTATCGGGGCCCGGTCCGAGGTGGTGGAAGGCTGCATCGTGCGCGAAGGGTCGGTGCTGGGCATGGGCGTGTTCATCGGCAGGTCGACCAAGATCGTCGACCGCGAGACGGGCAGCGTCACCTATGGTGAAGTCCCGGCAGGATCGGTCGTGGTGGCGGGATCGATGCCGTCGAAGGGCGGCATCAACCTGTATTGCGCGGTGATCGTGAAAAAGGTCGATGCCCAGACCCGCAGCAAGACCAGCATCAACGAATTGCTGCGGGACTGAGCGCGGCCCTGCCTTCCCAGCACCGTACCGGCAGTTGGGCGGACCGTTCTTGCAGGATGATGCCATGACCGAAGGCAAACCCAAACCTCCGCAGCAGGTGTTCACCCTGGTGGTCGAGGTGGGCCGCAAGGCCGGCGATGGGCTGCCAGACAAGTCCACCGGGGCGGCGCTGATGTGCTACGCAGGCGGCGTGGACGAGGCCGAGGCGGTGCGCGAAACCGTGGCGCTGCTGAAGGCCGCAGACCTAGCCCCGCTTGACGTGTCGGGCTATGGCACGCTGGACGACCGGCTGGCGGGGGGCGAAGTGATTGACGATGGCGAACGGGCGCTGATGCAGCGGGCACTGGACGAAAATTCGGTGGTCGTGGCGCAGATGACGCCGTTTTTCGACTGATCTGCGGGCCGCAGCGGGGGGCTGTCTGCCCCCCGCACCCCCCGAGGGTATATTTCCCGAAAAGAAACAGGGTCGGTCGCGCCGCTGCGCCAGTGTTGCGGCGCGGGGCGCAACTGGGTAGCACTGGCGGCACCCGATGGAGGAACTGCCCTTGACCGCCTTTTCGCCCGTCGATCCCGTTGCCCTGACGGCGGACCTGGTCCGTTGCCCGTCGGTGACCCCGGCCGAAGGCGGGGCCTTGCAGCTGCTGGAGCGGCTGCTGTCCGGCGCGGGGTTTGACTGCACCCGGGTGGACCGGGGCGGGATTGCCAACCTTTACGCGCGCTGGGGGCGGCGGGGGGCGAACCGCAGCTTCGGCTTCAACGGGCATACCGATGTGGTCCCCGCAGGCAATGCCGCCGCCTGGACACGCGATCCCTTCGGTGGCGAGATTGTGGATGGCTGGCTGTGGGGGCGCGGGGCCACCGACATGAAATCGGGCGTCGCGGCCTTTGCCGCCGCAGCGGTCGATTTCGTGCGGAACACCCCGCCCGACGGCGCGGTTATCCTGGCGATCACCGGCGATGAAGAGGCCGAGGCCAAGCACGGCACCCTGGCCCTGCTGGACTGGATGGCACAGGCGGGCGAAGCGATGAGCGTCTGTTTGGTGGGTGAGCCGACCTGCCCCGACCGGCTGGGCGATGCGATGAAGATCGGGCGGCGCGGATCGATGACCGCGCATATTCTGGCGCAGGGCGTGCAGGGGCATTCGGCCTATCCGCAGCGGGCGAAAAACCCGGTCACCGCACTGGTGCGGCTGCTGGACCGGCTGGCCAGCCGCGAGCTGGACCGGGGAACGGCGCATTTCGACGCATCGACGCTGGCGATCACCACGATCGACACCGGCAACCCGGCGACAAATGTGATCCCGGCACAATCGCGGGGCACGGTGAACATCCGGTTCAACGATGCGCATTCCGGTGCCTCGCTGGGCGACTGGCTGCGGGCAGAAGCAGCGGCGGTGGAAGCCGAGACGGGCGTGCGGTTTTCACTGGCCCTGTCGGTGTCCGGCGAAAGCTTTCTGACGCCTCCGGGGCCGCTGTCTGATCTGGTGGCGCGGGCTGTGCAGGCGGAAACGGGCATTGTTCCGGCGCTGTCCACTTCGGGCGGAACCTCGGACGCGCGCTTTGTCAAGGATCACTGCCCGGTGGTGGAATTCGGACTGGTCGGCAAGACCATGCATCAGGTGGATGAACGGGTCGAGGTGGCGCAGATCGTGGCGCTGAAGGCCATCTACAGCCGCATCCTGCGCGACTATTTCGCATAATCCGCATCGCATGCACCACGGATATCACCATCTGCCGCATCCTGCGCCGCCGCGTATTCATCGAAGAACAGGGGGTGAGCGAAGCGGATGCGATGGACGATCCGGATGGCAGGGCGGTGCATCTGCCGGCGATCGCGGGCAGGTGCCCGGTCGGCCCGGCGCGCCCGCTGACCGCCGAAGACTGTGGCAGGATCGGGCGCGTCTGCGTGCTGCCCCAGGCGCGGGGGCGGGCCTTGGCACCGCGCTGATCTGCGCGGCGGTTGCCGGATTCTCCGTGATGCCGGGCGTGACGCAGTCTGCGGACGCGCAGGCTCACGCATCCCGAAGATCCAGCACGAGCCTCCCCTGTACGCCCCCTGCCTCAAGCATTTCGTGCGCCTGCCTGACCTCGTTCAGTCTGAAGACGCGGTCGATGCGCGGCGAGATCCGTCCCTCTTGCAGCAATGCGAACAGGGTGGACAGATCGTCGTGGAACCAATCGGGATGCGCGGCGCGACGTTCCGAGATGTCATAGAAGGTGATGCGCCGCGTCTGGCGGGTACGGGCGGCCAGCCACTTGATGCGCAGGAATTCTAGCCCGAACTTCGCCTTGCCGATGATGCTGGCGATGCCGTTCCCGGCACCGCCGGCGCTGCGGAAGGGGGCGCTGAAGCCCAGCGCGACAAAGCGCCCCCGTGGCGCCAGCCGCGACAGCACCCGCGACAGCGGCTCACCCCGTGCCGGATCGACAACGGCATCGAAGCCCCCCCGCTCGTGCGACAGCCGATCAAGCTGTGCACCGGCGTCGGGTGCGTCATAGGCGACGAAATCGGCGCCCCTCGCGGTCACGGTCTCGCGGCTTCGGGACGACGCGACACCGACCGCGCGCAAACCCAGGGCAAGGCACAGATCGAGGGCGGCATTCCCCACGGCCCCGCTTGCGCCATAGACGAGCACCTTGCCGCCCGCAGGCACCTCTGCCTCACGGACAAGCGCCTGGTAGGCGGTCAGGTAGTATCCGTTGTCAGCAAGAGGCATTTGGTGTCCATTTCCTGTTCTGGCGCAGAAGCGCGTTGGCGAGGACGATCAGCTTTCGCATGATTGCGGTGATGGCGATTTTCGCGGCTTTTCCGCTCGCGATCAGCTTTTGGT
>JADCEF010000024.1 GCA_020250445.1 Rhodobacter sp. | reverse complement strand
CTGATCCCGGCGTGGCGCTGTGGCAGGGGCGATGGCCCCAGCCATTGCAGCGGTGATGGTGCCTTCGCCCCGCTGGGCGGGAACAGGAAACGCGACCCGCGTTTCCTCTGCCCCTGCGCGACAGTGCCCTGTAGACCGGTGGGTCCGGGCACCACGAAAGGCCAGCGCCCGACCCGGCGGGCGAGAAGCGCCCGCCGTGGGCGGGGCGGGCGCTGGCCGGGGGCTTTGGCCCCCGGCTGGTCCTCATCCCAGCGTGGTGCTTTGGCAGGGGCGATGGCCCCTGCCAGACCGCAAGGGGCCTGCGGATCAGAGTTCTGTTTTCCCTCCGGCGGTCCATGCCCTTGACACTTTTTCAGCAGCCTGCCCATGTCCGCCGCCGTCCGCGACCCTGCCGGACTGGCTGTCCGGAACTTGCCAGCCTCACTGGCCCGGAGTTTGTGCAACCCTGTCTGCGAGTCTTCGTCGTACCAAAGGTGCCGTTGCGCACCGGCAAGGCCGGAGCGACCCTTCGCCGGGGACCGGGAAATCGGCGTGACGCATTTCGACAGGCATCGCGATGGCCCGCAGGGCTTGCGGTTCTGGCCCGCCCTTGCCTGTGTCCGGTGTTGCCCCCGTCGCCGCCAGCGGCGATAAGACAGCCGGTCAGACGGGATGGATCAGATGGATGACACAGGCCGCTTTGGTGCCCCGGTTCCAAACTTCGTTCCCCCGCCGCGCCCGGGACCCGGTGCGCTCGAGGGGCACCTCGTGCGGCTGGAACGGCTGGACGCCGATCTGCATGCCGCCGACCTGCACCGCGCCTTTGCCGAAGACGACCGCCTGTGGAACTATCTGCCCTACGGCCCCTTCACCTCTGCCGCGCGGTATCACCGCTGGGTGAAGGACATGGCAGGCGGCCCCGACCCGGTGTTCTATGCCCTGCGCAGCCGCGCAACCGGTCATTGCGGCGGGGTCGCCAGTTTCCTGCGCATCACCCCCGAGGCGGGCAGCATCGAGATGGGCCATATCTGCATCGCCCCGCAGATGCAGCGCAGCCCGGCCGCGACCGAGGCGCTGTATCTGATGGTGGCCTGGGCCTTTGGCGCGGGATACCGGCGCTGCGAATGGAAATGCAATGCGTGCAACCTGCCGTCGCGCCGGGCCGGGCAGCGGCTTGGCTTTTCCTACGAGGGCATTTTCCGGCAGGCCGCCGTCATCAAGGGGCGCAACCGCGATACCGCCTGGTTTGCCTGCATCGATGCGGAATGGCCGGCGCTGAAGGAATGCTTCGAAACCTGGCTGTCGCCCGCGAACTTCGACGCCGCCGGACAGCAGAAGGAACGGCTGTCGGACCTGACACGGCTGGTGCGCGCGGCGTCCGACCCGGCGCTGTAGCGCGCCGCAGGGGCGGGACTGCCGCCGGGCCGCCGCCGCGCCGGTCGCCCCCCTGCCCTTACCCTGCCGGGCGGGAACGCGGACTGCCGCCCTCCGGCGGCCCGAAGGCCGGGGGGGCGGCGGCCAGACGCGCCGCGACCAGCGCCGCCAGCTGCGGCAGCGCCAGCGCCGTATCGGCGGCATGCCCTGCGGCCCGCTCCAGATCCCTGTCCCGGGCCGAGCGGGCAAGACTGCCCAGAAAAGCCGCCACATAGCGCCTGCTGCGCCCGTCATTGGCCGCACGCAGAAGATCGGCGGCCCGCAACAGGTCATCATGCAGCGCGACGCGATCGGGCTTCAGGGGCAGGGCATCGATGTCCTGCGGCAGCGGCGGGGTGGCCCGCAGGTGGCCCAGCACCGTCGCCTGGAACCCGGCCAGCGATTCGATCGGTTTGGGCAGGAATCCTGCCGCCCCCGCCGCCAGGGCCGCCGTCTGCCCGGCGGGGTCGCCGCTGGTGCCCAGCACCGCCAGCCCGGGGCAGCGCTGCCGGGCCAGCCGCCGGATCAGGTCGGCCCCGTTGCCGTCGGGCAGGCCCAGATCGACGATCACGACATCGGGGCTGTAGACCGAAAGGTGCCGGTCGGCCTGTTCCAGCGATTCGGCGCGGCGCAGCCGCGCGTCCGAGCGCAGGCACAACAGCCGCAGCGCCTCGCAGGCAAAGCGGCTGTCTTCGACCGCCAGAATGGTCAGGCCCCGCAGCGGCTGAACCGGGCGGCCAAGGCGCAGCGGTGCCGGACCATCGGGCAAAGGCGGGGCAAGCGGGTGCGGCATCTGGCAACCTTTCCGGCAGCGGGGCCGCATCAGGGAAGCATCCCGCAGTTAACGGACCGTGAACTGCGCCCCTGCGACCTGCCGCCCCTTGTCTGGCGCGGCATCCCTGCCCATAACCGCTCCGAACGCCCCCGCAGGAGAATGCCCGGATGATCGGACGTCTGAACCATGTTGCCATCGCCGTCCCCGATCTGGCCGCCGCCGCGGCGCTCTACCGTGACACGCTGGGTGCCAGGGTGGGCGCGCCCCGGGACGAGCCGGACCACGGCGTGACCGTGATCTTCATCGATCTGCCCAACACCAGGATCGAACTTCTGGCCCCGCTTGGCAAAGACTCGCCCATCGCGGGGTTTCTGGAAAAATCCCCGGCGGGCGGCATCCACCATGTCTGCTATGAGGTGGAGAATATCCTGGCCGCCCGTGACCGGCTGAAGGCCGCCGGGGCGCGCGTTCTGGGCTCGGGCGAGCCGAAGACCGGCGCGCATGGCAAGCCGGTGCTGTTCCTGCACCCGAAGGATTTCAACGGCTGTCTGGTGGAACTGGAGCAGGTCTGATGTCGATCACCGCCGCCGCCGTCGTCTTTGCCGTGACCTGGTTCATGGTGTTCTTCATCGTGCTGCCGATCCGCTTCGTGTCACAGGCCGAAGCGGGGTCGGTGGTGCCCGGCACCCCCGCCGGGGCACCGGCGCAGGAAAACGTCCGGCGCAAGGCCCGGATCACCACATGGATTGCGCTGCCGCTGGCGGCGGCGATCTGCGGGATCATCCTGTCGGGCTGGATCAGCGTGCGCGATTTCGACTTCAACGGGGTGATGGGCCCCGCGCCTGCAACCGGTGAAACAGATGGGTAAAGGTTGCAGCCCCCAGCACCGGGATCAGCAGATTGACCAGCGGCACTGACAGCGGTGCCGCCATCAGGGTGCCCGCCAGCCAGATCTCGGCGGCGTGGCGGCGGCGCAGCGCCCGTGCGCCCGCGCGTCCCACCCGGCGCATCGCCACCATGGTGAAATACTCGCGCCCCAGAAGATAGCCGTTCACCGCCCAGAAGACGACCGGGGCCAGCGGCCCGGCAAAGGGATAAACCGCCAGCGCCAGCAGGTTGGCCAGCACCAGCACGCCGAAGAACACCGTGGACTCCAGCACCAGCGTCAGGAAGGGGGCCGGGGTCGGGGCGGGCAGGGCCGGGTAATGGCGGTCTTCCACCGCCTCGGCCACATCTTCCAGAAAGAAGCCCGTAAAGGCCGAAGCCACCGGCACCATCAGAAACACCGAGGCCAGCAGAATCACCGGGACCGCCCCCCAGGACAGCACCGCATCAACGCCCCCGACCGGACCGATCCAGGGCAGGATCACCTGATCCGGCACGAAGGCGCGGATCGCGTTCAGCGCCAGCACATAGACCGCAACCAGCAGCGCCACCGTCAGGCCGATCCCGCGCCAGAGCACGCCGCGAAAGCGCGGATCGCCCAACTGCCCCAGCGCGCGGAAGAAATCCCCCGGCATCAGGCCACCATCCAGGACGTGATCCGGCTCAGGTCCGGGCGCGGGCGGTCGGGCGGGGTGGCGGGGGCGGTACCGATATGCACGATGCCCGCCACGAATTCCGCTGGCCCCAGCCCCAGACCTTCGGTCACGAAAGCGCGGTCCTGCGACGGCCAGCCAGACAGCCAGTTCGCCCCCCATCCCGCCGCCGTCGCCGCAGTGACCAGGCCAAGGCACACCGCCCCGGCCGACAGGGTTTGTTCGATGTGCGGTATCTTGTCCGAGGGCTTGGGGCTGGCCACCACCACCACGGCCAGCAGCCCTGCATCGAACTGCGCGCGCCCCTTGCCGGTCTTTTCCGCGTCATGGCCCAGCTCTGCCGCGCGCCGCGCCGCCAGCGCGGCCAGGCGCGCCATTGCCGCCCGCTCCAGCACGATGAAGCGCCAAGGCTCCAGCTTGCCGTGGTCGGGCACCCGCGCCGCCGCCGTCAGCAGCGGCAGAAGCTGCCCGCGCGTCGGCACGGGCAGGGTAAAGGTCTTGGCGGGGCACGACTGGCGCTGCAGAAGAAACTCCAGCGCAGCCGGGTTTGGCACGGGCATCGGGCTGTCCTTTGATGGCACGGGCGCGCGTGCGCGCCGCGCTGTGGTCCGGCGCAACATCGGTGGGCGCAGCGGCTGTTGCAAGGGGCGTTCAGGCCAAAGCCCGCGCCAGATCCTCGATCCAGGTCTCGACAAAGGCGTCAAACCGCGCGCCGGGCTGGCGGATGGCCAGCGCCCCGGCCATGGGATCGGGCGCGGTGATGCGGCTGCCCGACAGTTCTTCCAGAACGGCATGGCCGCAGAAGGGCACGTAAACCTCGGAATATCCCCCTTCATGCACCAGCGTCAGCCGTCCGCCGCACAAGGCATCCGCCGCCTGCATCACGGCGCGCGTCATCAGGCGGAAGGTCTCGGCCGTGGCCATGGTGCGCGACAAGGGATCGACCGCCGAGGCATCGAACCCGCAGGCGACGATGATCGCATCGGGGCGGAAGCGGTACAGCGCGGGGATCACCAGCCGGTCCATCGCGCGCAGATAGCCCTTGTGGCCAATGCCCGGCGGCAGGGGGATGTTGACGTTGGTGCCATAGGCGGCCCCGTTGCCGCGCACCCCGACCCCGCCGGTGTCCAGCGGATAGTCATGTTCCTGATGCAGCGAAATGGTCAGCACCTCGGGACGGTCCAGAAAGATCGCCTCGGTGCCGTTGCCGTGATGCACGTCCCAGTCGACCACCGCGATGCGCCCCGCCAGACCTGCCGCCAGCGCCGCCTCGATGGCGATGGCGATATTGTTGAGCAGGCAGAACCCGTTCGGCCAGTCCGGCAGGCAGTGGTGCCCCGGCGGGCGCGACAGGGCATAGGCATTGCGCGCCCGCCCCTCCAGCACGTCGAACAGCGCGGCCTTCGCCAGGCCTGCGGACAGGGCGGCAATTTCGAACCCGCCATGGCCGAAGGGCACGCACAGGCCCAATTCGCCCCCTTTGGCATCGGACATCGCCTTGAAGGCGGTCAGATACGCCTCGGGGTGGACGCGGCGCAGATCATCCCATCCGGCGGGGTCGGCCGAGTGCGCAGCCAGATCGCGCATCAGGCCGGTCACCTCGACAAGATTTTTCATGCGCCGCTTGGTTTCGGGGTTTTCGGGCAATCCCCCCGCCAGGGGTTGCACCAGCCCGCCCACGGGCAGCAGAAAGGCATAATTGCCGCCGCCGTGCCAGAAACACCGCTCGTCCGAAAAGAATGCCGTGACCATCCGTGCGCCCCCTCATTGCCCTGAACCTACGGGCAGACTGCCGTGATTGACCAGAGAAAAGCCGGGATGACCAAAGCATCCCCTGCCCGCTCCGCGCCGGGGGGCGGGGCCGGCCCAGACGGGTTGGGTCCCGCAGGTTGCTGCGGGCACATCACGCCACCGGCGCGCGCGCGGGTTCACGGGGGCTTGATCGGTTGACCGGGACAGGACACGGTCCTGTGAAAGCTGCGTGAGTCGTGCGCGGGTTGATCCGGGCGGGTGGAATTGGCGGAGGGTTGGATGAAAAAGGTGGTACGGGTGCTGGCGTGCTGCGCGGTTCTGGCGGGATGCGCCGGGGCAGAGGCGGAGGTTGCAATGAAAGCGGTCGATTTCTCCAAACCGGTCCCGCCGCGCATCTACTTTGTGGAATGCGGCCCGCTGGAGGGCATCACCATGTATCCCGTGCCGCTGCCGGGGAAATACACTGTCGAAGGCAAGTATCGCCTGTCGAGTTCGGTGAGTGATTTGTCAATAAGAGATTTGTCACTGTTGGATTCAAGAGATGATCGCATTGTCGTGAAAATCCCCGACGACCGAATTGATCGAATCAACGCCGTGAATGCCAATTTCTTCATCCATGGATTAGCGAATGGCTGCACGGGAGTGTTCTCAGCCGAGGAGGTGGTGGTAATGAGAACAGAAAGAAGGCGGGGAATTACTTCAGAGCTTAGCCTAGGCTTTGCGCAAAACGTAGATGAAGCCTTCCGTGTATTCGACACCGATCCGGCAAGCAAGGCAAATCTGGACCAAAATGGCTTGTTTCTTGAAATCTCAGCTCGGACGGGTCCAAGGGAGGTGACGTCAGAGTCCATTTTCTTCCTAGATGGTGAGGTTTACGCACCTGCTGTTGTTCGATAGAGAAGAAATTTGTCTTTGTTGGGGAGCCCACGCAAAAGCGCGTGGAAATTCAGAATTCAAGAAGGGTAAACCATGTCCGGGCGAAATACAATCTTTGTGAACAGAACAGGCGTCGCAGTGCTCGATGAAGTGGCTGCGACACTCAGCACCAATCCCATAGACTGGCTGGCGACCTGTGGCTTTCATGATGGTTATGGTGACAAGAATGGTGGTCCGAGCGGCGTACTCAGCGAAGTCACGTTTGATAAGAAGAAACCACCCATGACCCAACGCAGTGGTGGCAAGAATAGCGAGGGGGATATGAAGCTGTTGGACGACGGCACATATTCCGACACCATGTTCCTGAATGAAACGAGGACAGATTTTAACAAGAGGGACTGGATGGGAGTTGTCCTGCACTAGCTTCTGCATGGCTCTACTCAGGTCGATAACGCAGCGGCATTTCTTGCGAGTGAGTTCTTTGAGGACGCAGGGGAGCCTTGCAAAAACAAAGACGAGAATCCTCTTGGCCTGAATTTCGAACAGAAGCTACGGGCGCGGGCAATCATTGAGGAAATCATGGTGCGGCGTCTAGTAGAGCAGCTTGCCACAAGACATCCGTTTCTTTTAAATGCGGCATCGCTATTGGACGTTGTTGGTGAATATAATAAACCAGATATCTATCCAGACGCTGACCTGCTCACCCCGGACCAGGAAAATGCGTTGCGGAGTTTTATGGATAACAACGCGGCCATCGCCTCAAAGCCCTGCGAGCTTTCCCTGGAAGCGCCGCGCAAGCCGATGGATTGCTGGGGCATGCGGGTGGAAAGCCTCTTCGTGGCTGCCGAAAAAAATACAAGCCCCCTCATCCTTGATCTTGACGGAGACGGGGTGGAGACGCTGGGGCAGAACTTCTACATCCACTTCGACCATGACAAGAACGGCTTTGCCGAGCGGACCGGCTGGGCGGGGGCGGATGACGGGTTGCTGGTGCTTGACCGCAACGGCAATGGCAGCATCGACGATGGCAGCGAGCTGTTCGGGAACAACTCCGGCACCGGCCCCGGGCCGGCCAACGGCTTTGCCGCGCTGGCGGAGTTTGACTCGAACCGCGATGGCAGGATCGATGCCTTGGACAGCGCCTTTGCCAGCCTGCAGGTGTGGAAGGATGCCAAGAGCAACGGCCTGACCGATGAGGGCGAATTGCTGACGCTGCAGCAGGCGGGTGTGGGCAGCCTGTCGCTGTCCTACACCACCGGCACGGCGGTGGATGCCCAGGGCAACAGCCACCTGCAACTCGGCTCCTACACCACAACCCAGGGTGCGACCCGGCAGATGACTGACGTCTGGTTTACGGTCGATGCGATGCGCTGCGGGGTGGGGCGGTGCGGACGGGGCGGGGCGCGCGGGCAATGGCGGAAACATCACGTCGCCGGGGTGCGCGGGCGTTCGCAGGGGCTTGATTGGTTAACGAAGACAGGACACGGTCCTGTGAGGGTTGCGTGAGTCGCGCGTGGGTTGATCCGGGCGGGTGGATTTGGCGGAGGGGTGGATGAAAAAGGTGGTACGGGTGCTGGCGTGCTGCGCAGTTCTGGCGGGGTGCGCCGGGGCGGAAGCGGAGGTTGCAATGAAGGCGCTTGATCTCTCCAAACCGGTCCCGCCGTACACCTTCTTTGTGAAATGCGGCCCGCTGGACGGCATCACCATGTATCCGGTGCCGCTGCCGGGGAAATACACGGTCGAAGGCAAGTATCGCCTGTCGAGTTCGATGAGCGATTTGTCCGTGCAGGATTATTTGAAAATTATTCCGGGGGACAATCGCATTATCGTCAGCATTCCTGAGGATCGGAGCAATCGAAACAACAGTGTGAATGCCAATTTCTTTGTGCATGGGTTGGCGAATGACTGCACAGGTGTTTTTGCAGCCTCCGAGGTAACCCTCATGAGAACTGAAAGGATGTTGAAGAGCATTTGGGAGTACGGCCTGACTCATTCGCCAGTCGTGGATGACGCCTATCAGGCATTCGACCGGGATCCCCGCACAAGTTCGGATGTTCACAGGAATGCGGTATTCATCGATGTCTCGGCATGGAAGGGGCCAAAAGTAAGTGGGGCAGCCAGCTTCATGGTGTTTAACGGTCAAGCATATGCAAGCACAATAGTATATCTTGACGAATGAGTTCACCCTGAACAATCTCCATGTCATTGATTTTGTGTTGAAACGGGACGGTTTTTCTCGCCATGGCCTGCAGGGTTTTGTATGATTTCGGGCGAAACCCTGCAGTTTTGGTCCCGCCCATGAAGCACCGCCCGCGCGCTGAGGAACAGGATGATCTGCTGCGTCCGCGGCTGATCGACATGATCGACCCGCGGCACGAGGTGGTGAAGCTGGCAGGCCTGATCGACTGGGAGGTGTTCGAGCGGGAGTGGGCGGGGTTCTTTCCGTCCCACAAGGGGCGGCCCGCGACGCCGCCGCGGCTGGTGGCGGGGCTGCTCTATCTGCAGCATGCCTATCGGCTGTCGGACGAGGCGGTGGTCGCCCGCTGGGTCGAGAACCCGTATTACCAGCACCT
>JADCEF010000023.1 GCA_020250445.1 Rhodobacter sp. | reverse complement strand
TTTCCTGATCCCGCCCGGACAGGCAAAAGCACTGCCCCCGCGTCAATGGCAGGGGCCATCGCCCCTGCCACATCGCTACGCTGATCCTTGTCCAGCCGGGGGCCAAAGCCCCCTGCCAGCGCCCGCCCCGTCCCCGGCGGGCGCTGGCCTCTGATGCTCCCGGACCTGCCGATCTTCGGGGCACCGTCCCACGCGGGCGGGGAAACGCGGGTCGCGTTTCCTTTTCCCGCCCGAATATCTGGCGAAGGCAGTTTCACCGCTGCAATGGCAGGGGCCATCGCCCCTGCCACAGCGCCAGGCTGATCCTTGGCCAGCCGGGGGCCGAAGCCCCCGGCCAGCGCCCGCCCCGCCCCTGGCGGGCGCTTTGCGCCCGCCGGGCCGGGCGCTGGCCTTCTGCCGGTCCCGGACCTGCCGGTCTTCGGCGCACCGTCGCGCGCGGGCGGGGGAAACGCGGGTCGCGTTTCCTGGTCCCGCCCGGAGGGGCAAACCGCCTTTGCGATGGATCACGATGCTTTCCCCGTCCCGCAGGCGGCGAGGTGCCTTTCCGGCACCCTGTCAGGCGCGCAAACGGGCGCGGCGGGGCGTTGACCTTTCCCGCCCGCCCGATTAGCTGCGCCGCATGGCACGCGCGCCCCTTCTGCAGCTTTCCGGCGTCTCGCTGACCTTCGGGGGCGAGCCGGTGTTTGACGATCTTGCCCTGGTGATCCAGCCGGGCGACCGGATCGCGCTGGTCGGGCGCAACGGATCGGGCAAGTCTACCCTGATGAAGGTGATGGCAGGCCTGGTGGAGCCGGATCGGGGTGACCGCGTGGTCCCCGCCGGTGTCAGCGTGGGCTATATGGAACAGGACCCCGACCTGTCGGGCTTTGCCACGCTGGGGGATTATGCCGCCAGCGCGCTGGGAGAGGGCGAAAACTACAGGATCGGCATGGCGGCCGAAGGCCTGAAGTTCCGTCCCGAAACCCCGGTATCCCATGCCTCGGGCGGCGAGAGGCGCCGCGCGGCGCTGGCCAGACTGTTGGCCGAAGCCCCCGACCTGATGCTGCTGGACGAGCCGACCAACCACCTCGATATCGACGCCATCGAATGGCTGGAGGCGCAGCTGCGCGACACCCGCGCGGCCTTCGTGCTGATCAGCCATGACCGCGCCTTCCTGCGGGCGCTGTCGAAGGCGATCCTGTGGATCGACCGCGGCCAGGTCCGCCGCCGGGACGCAGGCTTTGAGGGGTTCGAAGAGTGGCGCGAAACCGTCTGGCAGCAAGAGGATGACGCCCGCCACAAGCTGGACCGCAGGATCAGGGCCGAAGCGAAATGGGCTGTCGAAGGCATCAGCGCCCGGCGCAAGCGCAACCAGGGCCGGGTGCGCGCCCTGGCCGCCCTGCGCCAGGAACGCGCATCCCAGATCCGCCGTCAGGGCACGGCAGCGATGGAACTGGAGGCGGGCACCCAATCGGGCAAGCGCGTGATCGAAGCCAGGGGGCTGTGCAAATCCTTCGGTGGCCTGACCATCGTCCGGGATTTCAACCTGCGGGTGCTGCGCGGCGATCGTGTGGCTTTTGTCGGCCCGAACGGGGTCGGCAAGACAACCCTGCTGAAGATGCTGACCGGGGAAATCCCGCCCGATTCGGGCATGGTCCAACTTGGAACCAACCTCCAGATTGCCGTCTTCGACCAGACCCGCGCCCAGCTTGATCCCGAAGCCAGCCTTTGGGACAATCTAACCGGGGATCCTGCAATGCGCGTCTCGGGCCGGGCCGATCAGGTGATGGTGCGCGGCACCCCGCGCCATGTGGTGGGCTATCTCAAGGATTTCCTGTTCGACGAACGCCAGGCGCGTGCGCCGGTCCGCTCGCTGTCGGGCGGCGAGAAGGCCCGCCTGCTGCTGGCGCGGATCATGGCGCGGGACTCCAACCTGCTGATCCTGGATGAACCGACCAACGATCTGGATGTGGAAACGCTGGACCTGCTGCAGGAGGTTCTGGGCGATTATCCCGGCACCGTTCTGCTGGTCAGCCATGACCGTGATTTCATCGACCGCGTCGCCACCGCCACCGTGGCGCTGGAAGGGCAGGGGCGTGCCACCGCCTATCCGGGCGGCTGGTCCGATTATGCCGCCCAGCGCGGTGTCGCCGCCGCCGAACGCGATGCCCGCCCCGCTGCGCCTGCGCCCGCCGCCCCGCCCGGCCCCCGCCCCGAGGGGCGCAGGCGCGCGGACCCGCTGAGCTTTGCCGAGCGCAACAGGCTGGAGGCGCTGCCCGCCGAGATCGCCCGCCTGGAAGGCGAAATCGCAAGACTGACCGCCTTCCTGTCGCAGGACGGCATCTTTCTGCGCGAGCCGCAAAAAGCCCGCCGTGCCGCCGATCTGATGGCCGAACGCCAGGCGGCGCTTGCGCTGGCCGAAGAGGACTGGCTGGCGCTGGAAGAAAGGGCGGGCGGCTGACGCTGCGCTGCGGATATATCCCCGGACCGACTGCGCTTCAGGCCGTGGAAAGCCATGATCCGATCGCCCGTACAAAACAATTGTGCCGACGCTAAGGTGGCCCTGTTCGTTGCCTGGCTCTGCCGGGCCAGAAGCGGTCCCGGCACCCTCATGTCATCCCGTCAATCGTCACGGCAAGTCTGAAAAGATCGGCCTCATAAAATCCGGCGGCATTGATGCAGTTTGTTTCCAGCAACCGGAGACCCTGCGCAGTTCTGCAGATGTCCATGACATAGGCGGGGGAGTAACCTTTGTTCGCCTCGGCCAGTGTTTGCGCAAATTCAAAGGCGTCATCGTCGATCTCACGACGGTAAGTCACTCTTGCCCCTTCCTTGTACAGGGACCAGGTGACAATCTGGTCCTTCACGATCCATATGCGCCACTCCTTCAAGACCCGCACGGGCGGCGTCAACATCATCGGCGTGTCGTGCGACAATGATCCAATCGGGATCTCGTCTGGTTCAAGTGACAAGACCTTCAGGGCGATGTCCCGGATTTCTGCGGCGGACCGAACGTTTCCGGCCAGTTCCTTGCTGTCCGCCACCGGGCGGATGAACCACTCAATTTCATCATTCTTGGCAAGACGGGTCCCGATCTGCTCCACTGTAAGAAAGAGCGCATCTGGCCCGTTCAGCATGTAGGGCTGCCACGGTTTTTCATGCACATAGGGGGCGATGCGGAAGACCCCCGGCTCCAGCCCCTTCGTTTCTGCGTATCGCCAGAGCGTGTAGGAACCGAACATGATCACCGCCTTGCGGTCGCTGATCTGCGGCTCTGGATCAAGCTCGCCGACGAAGGGTACAACCTTGTGCCATGAATGGAGAATTCCGAGTCTTTCCAGGGCATGCGCCAGTTTATGTGTGTCCTCGAAAGCTTGAAGAATCCACTGCATATTGTCTCATGCTCCATCAGGCGCTGTAGCGTGGGATACCACGTCGTCCTAGCTAGGCCAATGAAGGGCAGGCAGCTTGCGACCACCTTCCAGGCATTGTGCCCGCCACCCGGAGGGACCGACGGTTCGGCCCCGGACAGGATCGCGCTACGGGCGTTCAACGGGTTGCACGTCATGCCCGTCGGACTGATATCCAGTGCCGGATGCCACAAAGGGCTTGGCGAAACATAGCCTGGGCTGTAAAACCCTGCCATGGTGACCAGACGCATCCAAATCTGCTGCGGCATTCCCTGCTGACATCCGTCGGGCGGGCCGGTCTTTTCGTTTCCAAACCAGAACGAAGTTGCTAAGCCCTCCCGGCACGCGCCGAACGACACCGCTTGCGCAAGGGGACGGGACGATGACGACGATCAGGCTGCACAATACGAAGACGCGCCGCAAGGAAGACTTCGTGCCCATCGACCCTGCGAATGTGCGCATGTATGTCTGCGGCCCCACCGTCTATGACCGCGCGCATCTGGGCAATGCCCGCCCGGTGGTGGTGTTCGACGTGCTGTTCCGCCTGCTGCAGCACGTCTATGGGCCCGATCATGTGACCTATGTGCGCAACATCACGGATGTGGACGACAAGATCAACGCCGAGGCGCTGCGCCGCAAGAAGGCCGGGGCTGCGGGCACGCTCGAAGAGCTGATCCACCAGCGGAGCGAGGAAACCATCGGCTGGTACCACGCCGACATGGATGCGCTGGGTGCGCTGCGACCGACATTTGAACCGCGCGCGACGGAATACATTGAGCAGATGAAGGCGATGATCGCCACGCTGATCGCCAGGGGCTATGCCTATACCGTTCGCGATCCGTCGAACGATCCTCCGGCAGAGTTTGTTCTGATGGACCGGGAAAAGGCAGCGCAGGAGCATGCGCTGTTCGCTGTCGAAACTTACGGGGACTATGGCAAACTGTCCGGCCGTTCGGTTGAGGACATGATTGCAGGCGCGCGGGTCGAGGTTGCTCCTTACAAACGAAACCCGGCGGATTTCGTGCTCTGGAAGCCTTCTGACGCGAGTCTTCCGGGTTGGGACAGCCCCTGGGGCCGGGGGCGGCCCGGCTGGCATATCGAATGCTCGGCGATGAGCCTGGCCCTTCTGGGCAAGCAGTTTGATATTCATGGCGGGGGCATTGACCTGCAATTCCCGCACCATGAGAACGAGATCGCGCAATCCTGCTGCGCGCTTGCCACACCGGATGATCCTCTGGGACGAAACAAGTTCGCCCGGTTCTGGCTGCACAACGAGATGCTGCAGGTTGAGGGCAAGAAGATGTCCAAGTCGCTGGGCAACTTCTTCACCGTGCGGGACTTGCTCACCAGTGGCTTTCCCGGTTGGCGAGGAGTCCCGGGACCGGTCATCCGCTATGTCTTCTTGCTCACCCACTATCGCAAACCGATGGATTGGCGCCAGTCAACGGCATCAAATGCCAAACGCAGGCTGGATATCTGGTCTTCAGAAGTTGCCTCGAACTCCAACCTGAAACGAGATTTCGAGGTTGACAGGGAAAGCTTCACAAAGGACTTCGTCGGTCGCGAGGTTGAGCAGGCTCTTTCTGACGATCTGAATACATCGCTGGCGATTACCCTACTGATTTCCACCGGCAAGAAGCTTGAGGGCACCGAAAGGGCGTCGTTGCAAAGCGGTGAGGTTGAGAGCCTGCAAAGGGAACTAGTCGCGGGCTGCTTCTTGGTTGGGATCGATCTGTTTGCATATTGGGATTCGAGCGAGAAAGGTCCGGACGGAATTCCGGAGTATCGGGATAAACTAGTTGCCCTTCGGGAAACGGCGAATCAAACAAAGGACTTCTCCGCCGTTGATGCCCTCAAATCCGCTCTGATCGCCGCAGGCGTCGAGGTGCGGATGTCCAAGGCGGGCGTAGAACTCGTCCCCGGCCCCGACTTCGACCCCGCCAAACTGGAGGCGCTCCAGTGACCCCAGGAACACCCGCCCCGGGCCTGACCCGGGGCCTCCGCCAGCCCCACGAGGCCCCGGATCAAGTCCGGGGCGAGGTCGCCTCAACCACGCGAAACCTTAAGGCCATCCTAACGCGCCCTCGCAAACCCTTGAAATTGCAGGCGTGGAGCTGTGTCCCACGGTGGGCAGACCGCAAAGGACACCCCGGATGACCCGCGAACGCCTCTTCCTCTTCGACACCACCCTGCGCGACGGGCAGCAGACGCAAGGGGTGCAGTTCTCCACCGCCGAAAAGCGCCAGGTCGCGGCGGCGCTGGATGCGCTGGGGGTCGATTACATCGAAGGCGGCTGGCCGGGGGCCAACCCGACTGACAGCGAATTCTTTGCCGAGGCCCCCCGGACCCGCGCCACGATGACCGCCTTCGGCATGACCCGGCGCGTCGGCCGGTCGGCGGAAAACGACGATGTTCTGGCCGCCGTGCTGGATGCAGGCACCCCCGCCGTCTGTCTGGTGGGCAAGGCGCATGACTTTCATGTGACCACCGCGCTGGGCGTCACGCTGGACGAGAATCTGGCCGCGATCCGCACCTCTTTCGCGCATCTGCGCGCCAAGGGGCGCGAAGCCATTCTGGATGCCGAGCATTTCTTCGACGGCTACCGCGCCAATCCCGCCTATGCCCTGGCCTGCCTGCGCGCGGCCCTGGACGAAGGCGCGCGCTGGGTCGTGCTGTGCGACACCAATGGCGGCACCCTGCCCGCCGAAGTGGGGCGGATCACCGCCGAAGTGGTGGCGGCCGGCGTGCCGGGCGACCGGCTGGGCATCCACTGCCATGACGACACCGGCAATGCCGTGGCCAATTCGCTGGCGGCGGTGGATGCGGGCGCACGCCAGATTCAGGGCACGCTGAACGGCCTGGGCGAACGCTGCGGCAACGCGAACCTGACCACGCTGATCCCGACGCTGCTGCTGAAGGAACCCTATGCCAGCCGGTTTGACACCGGGGTCACGCCTGCGGCGCTGGCCGGTCTGACGCGCATCAGCCGGATGCTGGACGATGTGCTCAACCGGGTGCCGCAACGGGCCGCGCCTTACGTCGGGGCTTCGGCCTTTGCGCACAAGGCGGGGCTGCATGCCTCGGCCATCCTGAAAGACCCGGCGACCTATGAACATGTTGCCCCGGACCTGGTCGGCAATGCCCGCGTGATCCCGATGAGCAATCAGGCCGGGCAATCCAACCTGCGCGCGCGCCTGCTTGCCGCCGGAATAAAGGCTGATCCGAACGACCCGCGCCTGCAACGCATCCTTGAGGTGGTCAAGGAACGCGAGGATCAGGGCTATGCCTATGACGGTGCGCAGGCCAGTTTCGAACTGGTGGCCCGGGCCGAACTGGGCCTGCTGCCGACCTTCTTCGAGGTCAAGCGCTACCGCGTGACGGTGGAGCGGCGCAAGAACAAGTATGACCGCATGGTCAGCCTGTCCGAGGCGGTGGTTGTGGTGAAGATCGGCTCCGCCAAGATGCTGTCGGTCAGCGAAAGCATGGACGAGGCGGGCACCGACCGCGGGCCGGTCAATGCGCTGGCCAAGGCGCTGGCCAAGGACCTGGGGCCTTACCAGGCGGTGATCGATGATCTGAGGCTGGTCGATTTCAAGGTAAGGATTACCCAGGGCGGCACCGAGGCGGTGACACGGGTAATCATCGATTCCGAAGACAGCGCGGGGCGGCGCTGGTCCACCGTGGGGGTTTCGGCCAATATCGTGGACGCAAGCTTCGAGGCGCTGCTTGATGCGATCCAGTGGAAGCTGATCCGTGACGTGGGCCGGCCGGTGGAGCTGCCCGCGTGACGGTGGCCGCCTGCGCCGCGCTGGTGCAGCGGGGGGACCCGGACCGGTTTATGGCGGTGATGGCGGCGCCGGTGGCAGCGCGGGCACCGCTTCTGGTGCTGTATGCCTTCAACCTGGAGGTGGCCCGTGCCCCCTGGGTGACGCAAGAGGCGATGATCGCCGAGATGCGGCTGCAATGGTGGCGCGACACGGTCGCGGCCATGGCAGGGCCGGGGCCTGTGCGCGCCCATGAGGTGGCAACCCCGCTGGCCGAGGTGGTGCGCGCCCGGCGTCTGCCGCTGGCGGTCATCGACCGGTTAATCGGGGCCCGGCGCTGGGACGTCTACCGCGACCCTTTCGAAGACCGGGCTGCTTTTGATGCCTATCTGGAAGACACCGGGGCGGGGCTGATGTGGCTGGCCGCATCCGCCCTTGGCGCCCCGGCAGAGGTCGAGCCTGCGGCCCGTGCGGCGGGCTGGGCGGCGGGTCTTGCCGCCTTCCTGCGGGCCGTGCCGGAACTGGAGGCCCGCGGGCGGCGGCCCCTGGTCGACACCCGGGCCGGGGCCGTGGCCGGGCTGGCCCGGGACGGTCTGGCGCGGCTGGCCGATGCCAGAAGGGTGCGGGGCCGGGTGCCGCCGGGTGCAGGGGCGGCGTTCCTGTCCGGCTGGCAGACCGAGGCGCTGTTGCGCCAGGTGCTGGCCGACCCGCGCCGGGTGGCCGAAGGCAGGCTGGGCCTGTCCGAATTTGCCCGCAGGGGCGGACTGGTCTGGGCGGCGATCACCGGCCGCTGGTAGGCAGGGCCGTGGCACCGGGCCTGCACAAAGATATCAAAGGGTTACACCTGCACTGCGCGGCGGCTTGCGGACCGGGCCGCACCCGCTTGGGACCGGTCAGGAAGGCACCGCGCCGGGGCATCCGTCACCCCGGATGGTGGCCGTCCGGTCTGTTATCCGCGCCGAAGTCCGCCCTTGCGGCGGCATCCGACCGTCCCCCGAAAACGCAAAAGCGCAGGGGCACGGCCCTGGCCCCCGGCCACCCCTTGGGACACAAGGCCCCGGGCGGCCGGAACGCAGCCACAGCCCGCCCCGGCCCGGTGCAAGGGAAGGGAAAGATGATTCGCTGCCTTCGAATCGGCAGTTTGCGGTGCGCTTCGGGCCTCCGTACGCCCCCCGGCGTCACATGTCGAGGTTGATCGCCCAAAGCCGAGGATTGCAACCCGTCCCGCCACTGGTGCAACGCCGCCACAGGGCGG
This sequence comes from Rhodobacter sp., assembly GCA_020250445.1. Classification (GTDB taxonomy): domain Bacteria; phylum Pseudomonadota; class Alphaproteobacteria; order Rhodobacterales; family Rhodobacteraceae; genus Aliitabrizicola. The sequence continues at coordinate 81,723 of JADCEF010000023.1, read as the reverse complement.
CGTCTTTCGGAAATTTCGAAAGTGTTAACCATGCTTGGCGTTTGAACGCCGCGCAGGAACTGTCTAGCCGCAGAAGCAAGGCATGGTGGAACCACCTGTGCCGAGCCAGCTTCTTGCGGTGAAAAAAGTGCTCCGAGGTGCAATTCTTGTTGCGTCCGCGCTTGTCGGACTGTCAACGCCTGTGCTGTCACAGGGGTTGCCGACGCATGACTGGGTGGTGAACGTCGAAAACGAGGGGTCCAACATCCTGCCGGCGGGAAGTCTGGCGGCATACGTTGTTACAGTGGACAACGAGCCGGGCGCATCCGCGCCTGCCACAGTCATCAAGATCCCTGTTCCCGCCACAACGACCTTCGCCGGTGCCACCGGCACGATCACGGGCTGCGCGGTTTCGGCTGGCGTCGTAAGCTGCACCGTGCCGGCGCTGGCCCCTGCGTCGCGCGCGGACATGGTGATCCGGTTTGCGACCGTCGAAGAGGGGGTGATCGCGGTGACCCCGACCATTCCTGCACCCGACGCCGACCTGGTCAACAACACCGAGACGGTGACGACGACGATCACCAAAGGTGCCGACATCGAGCTGTCAATCACCGGGCCGGACACGGCGGCGGCAGGAAGCAGGGTCAGTTATGTGATCACGGTGAAGAATCTCGGTCCCTATGATGCGGACAGCTTCGAGTTTGATTTCCCGGTTCCGACCGGCCTGGGCGCGATTGCCCCGCCGCCGGGATGCACGCTGTCGGGAAGCAGCTATTTCTGCTCCGGGCTGGCGCTGGCCCCGAATCTGTCGCGGACATTCACCTTCAGCGGGACGCTGGGCGTCGAGTCGTTATCGACCGTCACGCTGTCGGCCAGCCTTACAGAGAGCCTGCCGCTTGACCCCAATTCCGGTAATGACAGTGCGGTCAAGAATACCGCCGTGACGGCGGGCAGCGACGTGAAGGTCACCAAGTCCCGCGCCCCGTCCGGAATACTGACTGTGGGGCAGACCGTGACCTTCACGCTGACCCCAAGCTACAGCGGCGACGTGCCGAACGACCTGACGATGGAAGACACGCTGCCGGAGAATTATTCGCTGGTCGCAGTCACACCTGCGCCCGGCAGCGGCTGGACCTGTGAAACGGCTGGGCAGACCGTCAGCTGCGACAAGCCGTCGGGGTCGGTGGCGGGGCTGAACGTTCCGCTGGGGGTCGTGACGCTTGAGGTCCGGGTTGTTGCGCAGGGCACCCCCGTGAACGAGGTGGTGATCGCGTCCGCCCAGCCCTTCGATCCTGATCTGACCAACAATCGGGCGACCGATGGCGGTGCCACAATCCAGCCGCCACTGATAGACTCCATAGACCTTGCCATCCGCAAGACAGGCCCGAATCCGCCGCTGGTCGTGGTGGGAAACAGTTACAACTTCCAGCTCAGCGCGCAAAATCTGGGAACCGTGGGCTTCTACGGCACAGTCCAGATCGAGGAACTTGTTCCGGCGGGCCTGACTGTGACCGCGATCAGCGGGGGCCCGACCTGGACCTGCACACCCCCCACTGCCCTTCCGCTTGCCGGACCGGCGACAATCCCCTGCCTGCGGGTCTATACGCAGGCCAATCCGCTGGCACCGAATGCCACGACGCAGCCCGGCATCACCGTGACCGCGACGGTCACGGCAAGCGGCACCATCAACAACGGTGCGCGGGTGACCGCCATCGGGGGCAATCTGCCAGACCTAGTTCCGGGGAATGACGAGACCCAGTCCGGTGTCGGTGGAAGCACTCCGGGGGACGCGGCTGATATCAGTGTCCTGAAGACGGCGCGGAATGCGACGGTGAATGCGGGTGAAGAGCAGGTCTATGACCTGCAGATCGTCAACAGCGGCCCAAGCGCCTCAACCTCGGTGACGTTGATCGATGATCTGACCAGACTGATCAACACCAATACCTCGGGGCCGAATGCCGGCTATGTCTCGACGGTGGTCACACCGGGACTGGCCTCGGACATGACCTGTTCCGTCGCTCCGGTCGGGCAGGCGGTGCGGCAAACCTGCAACATCGCCACTCTGCCGGTCTGCACGGTCAACGTCGATTGCCCCACCCTGGCGATCACGGTCAGACCGGGGGGCAATGGCGGATCCCGGACGAACACCGCCACCGTGGATTCTTCCGTCACGGCCGACCCCAACCGGGCGAACAACTCGGCCACAGCCAGTTTCACAGTCAACCCGCGCGCGGATGTGACGGTAGAAAAGACCGCCACGCCCGCACCCGTTCGCGCCGGGCAGAACCTGATCTATGTGATCACCGCCAAGAACAAGAAGAACGGGCTGAGTGCTGCCGGCAATGTCACGATCGAGGACATCCTTGCGGACGATCTGACGTTCCTGTCCGCCGTTGCCTCTCAGGGAGGGCCCTGTACCAGCACGCCGACACCCGGCAGCGTGACCAGTGCGGCCACAAACAACAACCGCATCGAATGCAATCTGGGTACCCTGAACAACGGCACGCAGCAAACCGTGACCGTCACGCTGCGGCCGAACCAGAGTTTCCGCGGCACCAGCCTGACAAACACGGTTTACGTGACCACCTCGACCACCGAGACGGATACGCTGAACAACAGTGCCTCTGTCACGACCCCGGTCATCGACCCGCGCTTTGATCTTCTGGTCGGCAAGACCGACAGCGTGGACCCTGTCACCGTGGGCGATGACACAGTCTATACCATTCGGGTCCAGAACCGCGGCCCATCCGCAGCCGAAGCTGTTTTGGTCGTTGATACACTTCCGGCAGCTTTCCTGAGCTTTCAATCCCTGACGGCACCGCCCGAAGCGACCTGCGTGGTTGCCGCGACGGCCAATGTTGTCGGCGGAACGCTGAGCTGTTCCTTTCCCTTCCTTGCGGCGGACGAGGTCCGGGATATCGAGGTGACGATGCGCGGTGTGGCGCGGGGCGTCGCTGTCAACGCCGTCGAGGTCTCTGCCGACGGGTCTGACCAGTTCGACATCCAGCCGCTCAACAACAAGGCCGGTCAGAATACCACCGTCCGCAGCCGCGTGGATGTGGAGGTGACACGCAAGGTGCCCAGCACGCCCGCCCCGGTGATCGGCGAGACCTTTACCTACACGATCCGCGTGACCAACCTTGAGGGGCCGACGCTGTCCGAGGCCGACAATGTCGTGCTTGGCGATACCTTGCCTGCCGGCATGGTCATGGCGGGTGTGCCCGGTGCCACGGTGGTGAACGGGACAACCACCGCGCTGGGCTGCGGCGTGACGGGGGTTAACGCCGGTTTCACCTGCAATTTCGGGACGATGTCGGCGGGCGGGATCGTGGACGTGGTGGTGCCGGTTCGGGTGCAGGCCGTCACCTCCAGCCCGCAGACCTTTGTCAACACCGCTGTGGTGACGACAACATCCGGCGACCAGAACCTGGCCAACAACAGCGCTTCGGGATCGGTCACCGTGACGCAGAACGCCCCCCCGGCGATTGCGCTGGTCAAGACCGTCAGCACTGCGGGGCTGTCAACGCCCGCGCAGGCGGGCGAGGTGCTGACCTATGCCTTCAGCGTCACCAATACCGGCGGGCTGACGCTGCGCGATGTGACGCTGGCCGACAGCCTGCCGGGCATGGTGATTTCGGGCGGGCCGATTGCAAGCCTTGCCCCCGGCGCGGTGGATTCCACCACCTTTACCGGGACCTATGCCCTGACCCAGGCCGATCTGGACCTGGGCCGGGTCAGCAACTCGGCCGAGGTCACGGGCACCTTTACCACCCCCACCGGCGGGGCGGATACGGTAACGGACACCTCGGGCACCGCCGTGGACAATGACGACCCGACCGAGGTCGGTCTGCCGTCCGCTGCGGCCATCGCCGTGGTCAAGACGGCGGACATCAGCCAGATGACGACGCCGACGCAGCTGGGCGATGTCATCATCTACCGCTTTGCCGTGACCAATACTGGCAATGTCACGCTGACGGATGTGACGCTGGCCGATCCGCTGCCGGGCCTGACCCTGACCGGCGGGCCGATCGCGGCCCTGGCCCCCGGCGTCACCGATACCACCACCTTCACCGGCACCTATGCCGTGACCCAGGCCGATATCGAGGCCGAACAGGTGGTGAACCAGGCCACGGTCACAGGCAACCCGCCGACCGGCCCGCCTGTGACCGGCCTGTCAGGCACCAGCCTGACCAACAACAGCCCAACCGTGGTGCCGCTGACCTACACCCCCGACGTGACCGCCACCAAGACCGCCAGCACCGACCGTGTGATCATCGGCGACAGCCTGACCTACACGCTGACCTTCACCTCCAACAGCCTGGGCACGCTGCGCAACGTCACGGTGATCGACGTGCTGCCCCCGGGCCTTGTCTATACCCCCGGCACCGCCACGGTGGGCGGCGTGGCGATGGACCCGCAGGTTGCCGGGCGGACCCTGCGCTGGGCCGGCCAGACCATCGGCCCGAAGCAGTCGCTGACCGTCAAATTGGGCGTGCGCGTGACCGGGGCCGCGCCCTGGGGCAAGCTGGAAAACCGGACCTGGCTGGAGGGCAGCAGCGGCGCGCGGTTTTCCAACATCGCCACCGCAACCATTGTGCGCGAGCCGGAAGCGGTCTTTGACTGTGCCGACATCATCGGCAAGGTCTTTGACGACCGCAACCGCAACGGCACCCAGGATGCGCCGGACGGATCGGGGGCGACAGAGCCGGGTCTGCCGGCGGTGCGCGTGGTGACGACGCGCGGCTATGTCATCACCACCGATGAATTCGGCCGCTTCCATGTGCCCTGCGCCGAGCTGCCGCGTGAGATGGGGTCGAATTTCACCCTCAAGCTGGATACACGGTCCTTGCCCGCTGGCTACCGGCTGACCACCGAAAACCCGCGCACGGTCCGTGTGACACCGGGCAAGATGGCCAAGGTGAATTTCGGCGTCAGCCTGTCGCGCGTGGTGCGCATCGATCTGTCGGCCCCCGCCTTTACCGCCGAAGGGCAACCGACGGCGGCGCTGCAACAGGGCGTCGCGGGGCTGGTTGCGCAGCTTCAGGCAGAGCCTTCGGTGCTGCGGCTGAACTACCGACTTTCCGGGGAAAGCGATGCCGTCGCGCTGAAGCGGCTGGACCGGGTCGAGGCACTGGTGCGCAGCGCCTGGCAGGATCAGGGCGTGCGGCTGCGGGTTGAACGCACGCTGCAGCGCAGCGGGGACGCGCCATGACGCGCCGCCCATCCCCCGCAGGCAGGGCGGCCCGCCTTGCCGCGCTGGCCTGTTCGGCGCTGGCACTGGCCGCAGGGCAATCGGCCGCGCAGGACTGTGTGGCAATGTCCAACTGCGTACTGTCGGTCGATGCCGGGGCGAACACCGAAGGCATCACCAGCCTGCCACCCGATCCCATGGGTGGCCCCGGCTTTTCGATCAGCATCGAAGGTGCGCCGCTGCAGGGCGCACCCGGCTTTGCCGACCGGCAGCGGCAGGCAGATATCGCCCTGGGCGAGGCCGATGTTGACCTGCGCTTTGACGGGCTGGGTGTCCGGCCCCGTCTGGATGTGCAGACGCTGGGCGAGGGGCCCTTTGCCCCCGGCCAGAGGGTGACCTTCCGCAGCCGGATGAATTACCCCGCCTTTGTCACCGGGGGCGAGCTGCGCATCCTGGACCTGGACGCGCCGGGCGGGGCCAGAACGCTGTCCGTGCTGCCGCTTGCCCCGAATGCCGAGGTTACGGCGACCCTGCCGCAGGGGCGCACACTGGCCTATGTTTACCGCGTCATGGACCGGAACCGGCGCTTTGATGAAACGCGTCCCGTGTTGCTGGGCACCTCGCAGGACCGGGGGTTGACCGATCTGGCCACCGAAGAACAGGGCACGGACGCGGCCGCGATCCGCCGTATCCCGGTGCGGGGCGGGGCGGTGACGGTCTTTGTGCAGAACCTGGCACCGGGAACAAGGGTGGAGACGCTGGGCACCGTGGTAACGGCCGATCCGTCCGGCAAGGCCGTGATCCAGCGTGTTCTGCCGCCGGGCGCGCGAGAGATCGACGTGCGCGTGGTGCGACCTGACGGGTCGGGGCAGACCATCCGCCGCGCCGTGACCATTCCCAGATCCGAATGGTTCTATGTCGGTGTGGCTGACCTGGCCTTTGGGCGCAAGACCAATGGCGGGGACAACGGCGGGGGCGACAGCTATGGCACCGGGCGGCTGTCGGGCTATGCCAAGGGCACGACAGCCGCCGGGGTAACGGTCACGCTGCAGGCCGACAGCGGCGAAGACGATCTTGATGATCTGTTCAGCAACATCCTGAACAAGGACCCGAATTCGATTCTGGACCGGCTGGACCCCGATCTGTCCTATCCGACCTATGGCGACGATTCCACACTGGTCATCGATGCGCCGACCTCGGGCGGGTTCTATCTGAAGGTGGAAAAGGACGGCAACTTCGGCCTGTGGGGCGATTTCAAGTCGGTCACGCCGGGCACGGACCTTCTGCGCAACGAACGCACGCTGTACGGGGCGCAGACCGTGCTGCAGACCGCAGGCGTGAACGACGATGGCGCGCCGCGGCTGCGTTTTGAAGGCTATGCCGCCCAGCCCGACCAGCTGCCCCAGCGCGACGTGCTGCGCGGCACCGGCGGGTCTGTCTATTTCCTGTCGCGCCAGGACATCCTGCTGGGGTCGGAAACCCTGACGGTTGAATTGCGCGATGCCGATACCCAGCGGGTGATTTCGCGCACCAGTCTGGTTCAGGGCAAGGATTACGACATCAACTACACGCAAGGTGTCGTCACCCTTTACAGCCCGCTGTCGGGCTATGGCACCGGGGGGGGGTTGCTGTCGTCCAACCCCAACGGCGACGAGACGTTGAGCCTGGTCGCGCAGTATGAATGGCGTCCCGTTCTGGGCGATATCGAGGGCTATGCCTATGGCGCGCGGCTGACCTCGGGGATTGCCGACAACCTGCAGATCGGCGCAACCGCACAAAGCGACGATTCCGGCACTGCGGATCAGATGGCTTACGGGGTGGATCTGGCCTGGACGAAAAGCGACCGCACCTTTCTGAAAGCCGAAGTCGCGCGCACCGACGGACCGGGCTTTGGATACGTCACTTCGGTGAACGGCGGCCTGACCGGCGCGGAAACCGCCCCGCCGGATGGCAGCGGCACGGCCTATTCGCTAACCGGACAGGCCGCGCTGGACGAGCTCTGGGCCGGGGGTGCCGGGACGGTCGGGGCCTATTTCCAAAGCTATGGGGCGGGGTTCTCCTCGCTTGACCGGCAGGTGACGGAACCGCAAACCCTGTGGGGCTTCAGCGCGGAGGTGCCCCTGTCGGTGGCCACCGGCCTGACGCTGAGCTATGACCATTCCGATCAGGACCCGGATGTAGCGCAGGACCGGGCGCAGATTCTGCTGGACCACCGGATCAATGACCGGGTGGCGGTTGAACTGGGCTATGGCCGTATCGACAGCACCGACCCTGGCGATACGGACGGCACCGGCACGCGGGACGATCTGGCGGCACGGCTGATCCTGACCCCTTCGGAAATGTTCGAATGGTACGTCTTCGGCCAGGGGTCGCTGAACGTCACCGGCGATCTGGAAAAGGCCGACCGCGCCGGGATCGGGGGCGAGGTCCTGCTTGACGGATCCTGGTCGATCCGGGGCGAAGTGTCGGACGGGGCCACCGGCCCTGGCGGGCGCCTGCTGCTGGGACAGGACAGGGACGAGCAATCCAATGTCTATTTCGGCTATACGCTGGACCCCAACCGCACCGTTGATGACGTGGTGCTGACGGGGCGCGACCGGGGGCAGTTCGTGGCGGGCGGGCGGCGGCGCTACAGTGATAAGGTCACGGCCTTTGCCGAAAACACCTATGATCTGTTCGGGCAACAGCGGTCGCTGACATCGGCCTATGGCATCGAATACGCCCGGTCACAGCGCATGGTCTATAGCGGGGCCATCGAATCCGGCGTCGTCAGCGGTGCCCCGGACGGGGATGTGGAACGCACCGCCCTGTCGCTGGGCCTGCGTTATGACGATGGTGAAGCGGTGAACACGCGGGCGCGCATCGAAGTCATCAACGACGACGGCCCTGAGGCCAGGGTCAACACCATCCTGCTGTCCGGCCTTTTGCGCTATGAGTTCAGCGATCAGTCCAGGATCGTGGCCGATCTGGACGCGATGTTCAACGATGCCGGGTCCGAGGCGCTGCCGGAAGGTGACTACACCGATCTTGTCATCGGCTATGCGTTCCGGCCCATCCTGGATGATCAGGTGAACCTTCTGGTGCGGTATCAGTATCTGGATGACATGTTCGGCCAGGCGGTGGATGGCGACCTTGGCGAAGGTCCTCTGCAGCGCAGCCATGTCTTCAGCTTTGATGCCGAATTCGATGTCTCGCCGCGCTGGACGCTGGGGGCAAAGCTGGGGGGGCGGCTGGCCGAAAGTGCCGTAGATGCGGACAGTCCCTTTGCGTCGAATGATGCCTGGCTGGCGGTTGCCACGGCGCGCTATCACATCGTCAATGAATGGGACATGCTGCTGGAAGCCCGGAATCTGACGGCAATTCAGGCCGATACCGCAAACTTCGGGGCATTGGTCGGCGTCTACAGGCAGGTGGGACAAGCGGTGATGATCGGCGGGTCCTATAACTTCGGCAGTTTCTCGGATGATCTGACGGATCTTGTCGCCGATGATCGGGGGGCCGAGATCAACCTGATCGCAAAATTCTGATCCGGGCATGGGCGGGGCCGTCCGGGGTTGCGCATGCGGCCATGGTCAGCGGCACGAAACCTGAAGCTGGGGCATCCCCCGTCAAGGTTCCCTGACAGGCGGGACCGGCGCGGCTGATGCTGCCGCAGGGTGGCCGCGGGTGCCGCAGCTGACGGGATTGCCTTGCCGCCGAACGAAATCGCCCCGCCGGGCCGTCTTGGCAACGGGCGCAAAGAGGGTAGGGTGGGCCGACAGCAGGGTGCCGCGCCGGACGGGGGAAAGGGCCATGGATTCGGGCAACGACGCCTACAAGCCCGCGCAGATCGCGGACCTGATTGAAACGGTCGGTGTCGCCAAGGCGTCCCTGCCCCTGGGGCAGATGCTGGCGCTGGCGATTCTGGCGGGGGCCTTCATCGGGTTCGGGGCCGCTGCCTATACCATGGTCATGACGGGGGCGGATCCGGGGTTCGGCCCGGCGCGCCTGTTGGGCGGGGTGGTGTTTTCGCTGGGCCTGATCCTTGTGCTGGTGGGCGGGGCAGAGCTTTTCACCGGCAATGCCTTGATGACGATGGCTTTTGTTGACGGCAAGATCACCCTTGCCGCGCTGTTGCGCAACTGGGCGGCGGTCTATCTGGGCAACCTGATCGGGGCCGTGGCCCTGGCCGTGGCCTTTGCCCTGTCGGGCCTGCTGGATGCGCCCTTTGGGACGACCGCCCAGCGGATTGCCCAGGTCAAGGTCGCCCTTGGGCCAGCCGAGGCTGTGGTCCGCGGCGCGCTGTGCAATGCGCTGGTTTGTCTTGCGGTCTGGCTCAGCTTTTCCGCGCGGTCCACGACGGACCGGATCCTTGCCCTGCTCTGGCCGATTTCGGCCTTTGTGCTGCTGGGGTTGGAACACAGTGTCGCCAATATGTATCTGCTGCCCGCCGGTATTCTGGCCGGTGCCGACATCGGCGGCGCTGCGGTTGCGCGGAACCTGATCTGGGTCAGCCTTGGCAATATCGTCGGCGGGGCGGGCGGGGTGGCCCTGGCCTATCGTTACGCCTACCTGTTCCGCCGCGCTGCCTGACTCCTTCGGTGCGGCGGTGCTTTTCTTTGTGCCTGTTGCGGCGCGGGGGCGGGAAGCGGGCCACAGCCCGGTTGGGTCGCGGCGGTATCAGGCGTTGCCGCCCGCAGGCCCGCAAGGGTGCGTCCATATACGCCCGTGCGGATTTCGGCAGGCACCGCGACAACAAAGGCAACCTCGCGCGTGGTCCCGCCTCGTCCGCGTCAGTCGCCGTCCGGTTCGCGCCGCAACAGATAGATGTCCATGATCCAGCCGTGCCGCGCCCGCGCCGCCGCCCTGTCCTGCAGGATGCGCGGGCCGGTTTGCAACAGCGGGCCTGCATGCAGAATCTGGTGGGGCATCCCAAGGTAGGCCGCCCAGTAGATGGTTATGCCCTGCGGGTTGACAGCATCAAAGGCCCCGCCGCTGTCCAGCATGACAACGACCGTCTCTGCCCCGGCAGGCCAGCCCTTTTCGCGCAGATTGCGGCCCGTGGTGATCACGGCCGGGGCACCCGGCAGGGTAAGGGGAATGGCGTGAACAGCCGTCAGCAGCTGCAGACTGGTCAGGCCGGGAATGACGGTAATGCCAAGGTCGATACCGCCCGATTGGACCCGCGCGGCAATGCGCAGGCTGGAATCATACAGCGACGGGTCGCCCCAGACCAGCAGTGCCGCGCGCCCGCCCTGCGGCAGGTGGTGCCGCAACAGGCCGGTCCAGAGCGTGGCAATGGCATCGTGCCAGGCGTTGACGCCGTCCAGATAGGCGGGGGTGGCGGCATCCCTGACCGGCAGATCAAATTCGACGATCTGCGTGGCGGCACCGGCATGGCGGTTGCAGATCTGTCGCCGCAACTCTGCCAGATCGCTTTTGTCCGCGCCCTTGCGCGGCAGCAGCACAAGGTCGCAGGTCTGCAACACCCCGACCGCCTGCAGCGTAAGATGGTCAGGATTGCCCGTGCCAATCCCGATCAGGGCAAGATCGATCATCTGGCATCACGGCTGCCGGTCGGGCACGCCCGGCAGGGGCACGCCCGACGGTGGATTCTGTTCACGGATCAGGCGTAAAGGCGGCGGCTGGCCAGCAGCGCCGTCCCCGGACGGCCGCGCAGGGCCTTGGCCCCGGCCAGAACGGCCATGTCGATCAGCGGTTCCAGCAGCAGGACCGTCATATAGGCCGCGCCAAAGGTTGCGACCGACTGCAGCGTCGCCGGCGAAAGACCCTGGCCATAGATTGTCCAGAACGCGACCCAGGATACGATAGCCCCCTGGAACACCAGAGACAGCCTGAAGACATGCGCATAGGACAGGTCGACATAGGCAAGGTCCGCCGGAATGACGCGCCGCGCCACTTCCCGCATCGCGAACAGGGCGGCCAGCAGCGTGGTCACGTTCATGCCAAGCTGTGGCAGGTCGGCAGGCGATACGAAAAACGACTGGATCATCAGGCCCGCGACCAGGCCGATTGCCGTCGGTGCCGCCCCGAAGATCAGAAACAGCGACGACCCCAGGATCAGGTGCACCTCGGACACGCCGACGGGCATGTGCGGAAAAACCTCGAAGAAGACAAAGACCAGAACCGTGGCAATGGCACCGCGCAGGATCAGCGACGGCAGGCCATCGACGCGGACATGCTCAAAGGCCAGTTTGGCCGCAAAGGCGGCACCGGTCGCGGCCGTGGCATAGGACAGAACGATCTTGGTGCTGTCGACCAATCCTGGTTCGATATGCATGTCATCGACTCCTTGCACCGCATACACCCCGTGCAGCGGCATGGATGAAAGGTGGGGCAAAGGCCCCGGTTGCCGTTCTCGGGCCGGTCTCCGGGCTTGCGAGCGGGATGATCCCGGGCCGCCCCGCCTTCCCGCGCATGGTCGCGCAGTGGCACGATGGGGGGCCTTCACTCGCCTACCGTTGCGGGGGCAGCGCCGGATTTGATGCCCCTGGCACCGGACCGGCTTCCCGTTTCATCCCCCGGGATCAGCCGGGGGACACCGTCGAACCCCTTCTTGTTAACATGCTGCGGCAAGGCGTCAATCGCGGTTCACGACATTTCGCCATCTGCCAGCGGCCCGTAGAGGATCAGCGCCGGTGCGGCCGAGGCTTGCGCGGCCAGCTGCGCGGCAAGGCCGCCGATGGTGTCGCGGCTCAGGCGCTGGTCGGGGTGGCTGACGTTTTCCGCCAGAAGACAGGGCGTCCCGGCCGGCAGGCCATGGGCGATCAGGGCCGCCACCAGGGCCGGGAAGGTGCGCTTGGGCATGAAGACTGCGGTTGTGGCAAGGGGGTCTGCCAGCGCCGACAGGTTCAGATCGGCCGGCAGCGCGCCGGTCACATCGTGGCCGGTGACGAACTGTACCCGGCGTGCGGTCAGCCGGCGCGTCAGCGGTATCAGGGCGGCGGCGGCGGCGGCGGTGGCCGAGGTGACGCCGGGGATCACCTCGAACGCAATGGCGGCGGCGCGCAGGGCCGTCATCTCTTCCTCCAGCCGTCCGAAGATGGCCGGGTCCCCGGATTTCAGCCGCACCACACGGGCACCGGCCCCGGCATAGTCCACCAGAAGGCGGCTGACATGATCCTGCCGGGGCGAGGGGCGGCCTGCGCGCTTGCCCACCGCCACCAGATCGGCCCCGGCGCGGGCATGTTCCAGGATCGGGCCGGACGACAGATCATCATAAAGCACCGCATCCGCCGCCTTCAGCCGGTTCACCGCCTTCAGCGTCAGAAGTTCGGGGTCCCCCGGACCCGAGCCGACGAAAGAGACAAAGCCGGTCATGGCACCTCTGCGATCAGGTGAAAGAAGGTGCCGCTGACCTGGCCGCGATGCGATCCGGTCTCGGCCACCGCGGCGCCGTCGGCATCGGTCACGCGGGCAAGGGGGGCATCGGGCTGCTCCAGGATCGTGGAATAGTGAAACTCATGCCCGCGCAGCGCGGTGCCCGCCGCCGCGCCGGGAAGCGCTGACAGCAGCTCGGCGCGCCGGTAGCCCAGGTGCATCCGCCGCGTCTGGTAGCTGGTCACCAGCCCCAAAAGCCCCGCCATCCGGTGCCGCCTGCCGTCCTTGTCGATCAGCGCCTGTCCCAGCGCCATGTAGCCGCCGCATTCGCCATGCACGGGGCGCGTTTCGGCAAAGCGGCGCAGCCCCTGGCGAAACCGGTCGGCGGCGGCCAGGGTGCCCGCGTGCAGTTCGGGGTATCCGCCCGGCAGCCAGCACAGCTCTGCTGAGGGATCGGGGGCCTGATCTGCCAGGGGCGAGAAGGGCAGAATGGCCGCCCCGCCCGCGCGCCATCCGGCCAGCAGATGCGGATAGGTGAAGGAAAACGCGGCATCCTGCGCCAGCGCGATGCGCTGCGCGGGCGGGCGCGGCAGGGGCCCTGGCAGAATCTGGCGCGTGGCCCCGGCACAGCCGCGCAGCGCCGCCAGATCGACATGCGCGCGCAAAAAGGCGGCATAGGCCGTGATCGCCGTTTCAAGATCGGGGTGTTCGGCGGCCTGCACCAGGCCCAGGTGGCGTTCGGGCAGGGTCAGGTCGCCGCGACGCGGCAGCGCCCCCAGAAGGGTGATTCCCGCCGCCTCCATCCCCAGCCGCGCCAGCCGTTCATGCCGGGCGCTGGCGACCCGGTTCAGGATCACGCCGGCAAAGGGCAGGTCGGGCCGGTAGCGCGCAAATCCCAGCGCCACGGCGGCAGCCGATTGCGCCTGCCCGCCCGCGTCGATCACCAGCACCACGGGCCAGCCCATCCGCGCCGTCACTTCGGCGCTGGCCCCGGTGCCGCTGGCCCCGCGCAGGGCCACGCCATCATAAAGCCCCATCGACCCTTCGGCGATGCAGATGTCCGCGCCCCTTGCCCCGGCCGCAATCGTATCCAAGAGACCCTCGTCCATCGCCCAGGTGTCCAGGTTGAAGCTGGCGCGCCCGGCAGCTGCGCGGTGAAAGGCGGGGTCGATGTAATCCGGCCCGCTTTTGAACGGCTGCACGGCCAGACCATCTTCGGACAGGGCCCGCAGCAGCCCCAGCATGACCGTGGTCTTTCCCGTGCCCGAGGCCGGGGCCGAGATCATCAGGCCGGGCGGCAGGTCAGCCATCGGCGCGTCCGCGTGCACCGCCGGGACGGAACCGCCGGTCGTAATCGGCGGCATAGAGGCGGCTGTCGCTGAAACCATCGGCGGCAAGGGCGCGGCCGACCAGGATCAGCGCGGTGCGCTCCACCCCGTCGCCCAAGGCGGCACCGATGGTGGACAGCGTGGCGCGCACGATCAGCTGATCCGGCCAGCTGGCGCGGTAAACCACCGCCACCGGGCAATCCGCGCCATAACCGGGGGTCAGGTCGGCCACCACCTGTGCCAGGTTGTGGATCGACAGATGCACGGCCAGCGTGGCCCCGGTGCGGGCGAAATTGGCCAGCGTTTCGCCCGCCGGCATGGCCGAGGCGCGCCCCGGCGTGCGCGTCAAGACCACCGATTGTGCCAGACCCGGCAGGGTGAGTTCCGTCTGCAGGGCGGCGGCGGCGGCGGCGAAAGACGGAACACCCGGCGTCACCGTAAAGGCAATGCCCAAGGCGCGCAGCCGCCGCAGTTGTTCGCCCATCGCCGACCAGACCGACAGATCCCCCGAATGCAGCCGTGCCACATCCTGACCCGCCCTGTCGGCGGCCAGAATCTCGGCCATGATCGCGTCAAGGTCCATCGGGGCGGTGTTGACGATGCGGGCCCCGGGCGGGCAGTGGCCCAGAACCTCTTGCGGCACCAGAGAGCCTGCATAAAGGCACACCGGACTTTGCGCGATCAGGTCGCGTCCGCGCAGCGTCAGAAGATCTGGCGCGCCGGGACCGGCGCCGATGAAGTGAACGGTCATGGAACGGTCCTTGTCGCAAGCGCGCAGGCAGCCATACGGTCCGCCGAGATGGCGCGCGGCCCCAGAAGCGACGCGCCCGGTCCGGCGGCGACCAGGGCTGCGGCTTCGGCCAGGCTACCGCTGCCGTGCAGGGCGCGGACCCTGGCAGACCGGGTGGGGGTTTCGGTCACCGCCAGCGCCTCGGGCGCTATCGCATCGCCCGGCAGGCCCAGGCGGGCTGCCAGTGACTGAAAGACGGGTGCCAGGGCCTTGTCTTCGGCGGTGGCAAGACGGGACGGCATCTGCGTGCCCCGCGCCTTGTCCAGCGCATCCAGCAGCGACTCGACCGTTGCGGCCTGACGAAAGCCGAAACCGGCGACGATCATCGCAGAACACTCCATTGCACAACCGGATAGGACGATTTCCAGCCGCGTTTGCCGCCCAGCGGCGCGGCCTCGGCCAGTTCGATGCGCAGAAGGCTGCCGCCGTGGGTCGCCTGCGCCTGCGTCAGCACTGCCTCGGATTCCAGCGTGACGGCATTGGCGACCAGGCGGCATCCGGGCGGCAAGACCGGCCACAGGGCCGAAAGCAGGGCGGCGCACAGCCCGCCGCCGATAAAGACGGCATCGGGTGTAGGAAGCCCGGCCAAAGCCTCGGGCGCGCGGCCACGCACCAGCCCCAGCCGGTCCATGCCCAGCCGGTCGGCATTGGCGCGCAGCCGGTCGGCCCGGCCTGCGTCCGCCTCGATGGCAACGGCCTGACAGGCGGGATGGGCCAGCAGCCATTCGATGGCGACGGAACCGGACCCCGCGCCAATGTCCCACAGCCGCTCACCGGGGCGCGGGGCCAGGGCTGACAGGGTCAGGGCGCGCAGGGGCTGTTTGGTGATCTGCCCGTCATGGTCGAACAGGCTGTCGGGTTGCCCCGAGGCGCGGTGCGGCACCGCCGCGCCGCCGGCCGGTTCCAGGGCGACCGCCACGGGATGGGCGATGTCCGTCAGGGCGAATCCGTCTGCCCGCGTCACCCGGACCCGCTCGCGCGGGCCGCCCAACGCCTCCATCACTGTCATCCGCGTGGCCCCGGCGCCTTGCGCCACAAGACAGCCGGCAAGCTCGGACACCGCCGCACCATCGCGCAAAAGGACGATCAGGCGCATGCCGGGGTCAAGATGCGGGCGCAACCGAGTCAGCGGGGCGGCATGCAGCCCCAGGCAAAGGGTGTCTTCCAGAGGCCAGCCCAGCCGGGCGGCGGCGCGCGAAAAGGTCGAAGGCGCCGGCAGGGCGCGCCATTCGCCCGGCGCAAGGTGGTGCGTCACCGATGTGCCCGCGCCGAACCAGAACGGATCGCCCGAGGCCAGCATCACCACCCGCCGCCCGCGCAGTGCCAAAAGCCCGGGAAGGCCATCGGCAAAGGGCACGGGCCATTCGATGCACTCTGCCGTCAGGCCTGGCAGCAGGGCCAGGTGCCGTGCCGCCCCCATCACCACCTCTGCCGCCGCCAGCGCGGCATGGCTTGCGGGCGGCAGGCCTTCCGGTCCATCCTCGCCCAGCCCGAGGATCGTCAGCCAGGGGGGGGCTTCAGACATGCGCAAGATCCTGATCCTGGGCGGCACGGCCGAGGCGGGCATCCTTGCGGCCAGACTGGCCGAACGTCGTGAAACCGCCGTGCTGTCCTATGCCGGGCGGGTGGACGACCCCAAGCCGCAGCCGGTGGAAACCCGGGTCGGCGGCTTTGGCGGCGCGGCAGGGCTGGCGGACTACATCCGCGTGAACAACGTCACGCATCTTGTTGACGCCACACATCCTTTTGCCGCGCAGATCAGCGGGAACGCCGTTCGTGCGGCGCAAACCACCGGCACGCCCCTGATCGCGCTCAGCCGTGCCCCCTGGCACCCTGTGCCCGGCGACGACTGGCGGTTTGTGCCCGACATTCCGGCTGCGGTTGCGGCACTGGCCGGCCCGGCCCGGCGGATCTTTCTGGCGCTGGGCCGCCTGCATCTTGCCGCCTTCGCAGCCCGGCCGCAGCACCATTACATCCTGCGTCTTGTTGATCCGCCGGCCTTGGCCCCGCCCCTGCCGCATCACACCGTCATCGTGGCGCGCGGCCCCTTCGATCCGGCGGGCGACACGGCGCTGCTGAAGGCGCATCGCGCCGATCTGGTGGTTGCAAAGAACGCCGGCGGCACGGGTGCCTCGGCCAAGCTGGCCGCCGCCCGCGGGCTTGGTCTGCCCGTGCTGATGATCGACCGCCCCCCCCTGCCGCCCCGGCCCGAGGTGCAGACGGTGGCCCAGGTGATTGACTGGCTGGATCACGGCAGCACCGAACGCGGCGTGTAGACGATTGGCGCGCCGTCGCGCGCGATGATCCGCGTCCGGCTGGACCCGACCAGGACGACCGTGCGCATGTCGGCCATGTCCGGCGTCGCTTGCGTCAGCGGCACGACGCGGATCGTCTCGTCAGGCAGCGAGACGTTGCGCGCAAAGATCACGGGGCGGGCATCGCCGCAGGCGTCTTTCAGCACTGCCAGCGTGCGGGCAAAGCCATCGGGCCGCGCGTGGGAGCGGGGGTTGTAGAAGGCCATGGCGAAATCCGCCTGCGCCGCCAGCCGCAGGCGGCGTTCGATCAGGCTCCAGGGTTTCAGGTTGTCGCTGAGGTTGATGGCGCAGAAGTCGTGGCCCAGGGGTGCCCCGGCCCGCGCGGCAGCGGCCAGCATGGCGGTGATGCCGGGCAGCACCCGGATCTCTGTGTCGCGCCGGTCTGCGGGTTCGGCCTCCAGCGCCTCGAACAGGGCAGCGGCCATGGCGAAGACACCGGGATCGCCGGACGACACCACCACCGCGCGGCCCCCGGCGCGGGCGATGTCAAGCGCGTGGCGGGCGCGGTCCATTTCGACCCGGTTGTCGCTGGGATGCAGCGTCAGCCCGGCGCGCGGGGCGATGCGGGCGACATAGGGGCTGTATCCGACGACATCGGTCGCCGCGGCCAGGGCCGCCGTCACCTCGGGCGTGATCAGCGCGGCCGACCCCGGCCCAAGACCGGCCACTGCCACCCAGCCGCCCGGTGTCCTGGCCTGCGTCATGGCCGCCGTCCCTGGCCATGCACCAGCACGATCGAGAAATAGGGCGTGATGCGCCCCTCGACCTCGGCCAGTCGCATCACCTTCTGGCACGGCATGGTCGCGTATTCCACCAGCCAGGCCCGGTCCATCCGCCCTGCGGTTTCCAGCGCACGGCGGACCTTGTCGATGTTGCGGCCGATCTTCATGACCACCAGAGCATCGCTATCGGCCATGTGACGGGCGAGGTCCGCCTCGGGCAGGGTGCCCGTCAGCACGGTCAGCACATCATCGCCCCAGGTGATCGGCAGGCCGGTGGCCGTCCAGGCCCCTGACATGCCGGTGATCGCGGGCACGACCTGCACCGGGTGGGTGTCGCGCAGGCGGGCATAAAGATGCATGAACGATCCGTAGAAGAACGGATCGCCCTCGCACAGCACGACCACGTCGCAGCCCTGGTCCGAAAGCCCTGCCAGATGGCGGGCACAGGCGGTGTAGAACGGGCCAAGTGCGTGGTTATAGGCGGGGTCATCCAGCGGAATTTCGGTGGTGACCGGGTATTCCATGGGATATTCGACGACACCCTCGGCCAGCATCCCCGCCACGATCTGCCGCGCCTGCCCCGGTTTGCCCGCCTTGCGGAAATACGCGATGTGCCGGGCGTGCCGCAGCAGGCGGTCGGCGCGCACGCTCATCAGGTCCGGCTCGCCCGGGCCAAGGCCAAGGCCGAAGATCGTGCCTTTGGTCATTCGGTCCGGCTCGCGATCGCGTTGACGGCGGCGACCGTGATGGCACTGCCGCCCAGCCGCCCGGCGACGATGCAGGCGGGCACCGGTTGGTCGGCCCACAGCGCCTCTTTGGATTCGGCCGCCCCGACGAAGCCGACCGGGCAGCCGATGATCGCGGCGGGGCGCGGGCAGGCCGGGTCGTGCAGCATGTTCAGCAGATGGAACAGCGCGGTCGGCGCATTGCCGATGGCCACCACCGCCCCGGCCAGATGCGGGCGCCACAGCTCCAGCGCCGCTGCCGACCGGGTGTTGCCCATGGCGCGGGCAAGCCCGGGCACCGCCGGGTCGTGCAGCGTGCACAACACGGCATTGCCCGCAGGCAGGCGGTGCCGGGTGATGCCTTCGCTGACCATGCGCGCATCGCACAGGATCGGCGCGCCCGCCTCCAGCGCGCTGCGGGCGGCCTGGACAAAACCGGGCGCGAAGCGCAGATGCGCCTCCAGCCCGACCATGCCGGCGGCATGAATCATGCGCACGGCCACCTGTTCCTCATCCGCGTCGAAGCGGGCCAGATCGGCCTCGGCGCGGATCATGGCGAAGGACTGGCGATAGATCGCGGCACCATCGGTTTCATACCGGTGCATCAGAGTGCTCCAAGAACGTCGGGCAGGCGGGCGGGCGCAAGGGCGGCAACGGTGGGGGCATCCCACGCGGTCCCGCCGCGCACAAGATCGAATGCGCCATCGCGCCCGGTCAGCGTGACATCGGCAGCCCCCGCACGGGCGCAGCCCTTGGCACAGCCCGAGACATGAAGGCTGCCCCTGACCAATGGCGCAAGCTGCCGGGCAAGGTCGCGGGTTTCCACGGTGGCCGAGGCGCAGAACGGTGCGCCCGGGCAGGCATCGGCGCGCAGCAGGGGGTCATCGGGTTCGGTGATGAAGCCGGTGGCGGAAACGGCTGTGGCCCCTTCCAGCACGAAGCTGCGGGCAGGGGTGACGCGCAGCGCCCCGGCACCGCTGTTGGACAGCAGCCGCGCCAGCGCGCCCGCGTCGATCCGGCCAAAGGCCGCGCCATAGACCGGACCGGGCAAACCGTCGCCGGGGCGGGGCAGGGTGCCGGGCGCTGCGGGCGGTTCGGCGGGGCGGAAGGCCTCCGGCAGCGGGTGGGCGGCCAGATGCCGCGCCATGCGGCCCGATTCGGCCCCCCCGGTTGCGGCAAACCACCGCGCCAGCGCCAGGATCGCCCCGGCGGCGTCCTGTGCGGTCGTGGCGCAGCCCAGGTCCGATCCGTCCGCCCGCAGGATCAGGCCGCCCGACGCCCCGCGTTCCACCCGGATATCGGCGGATGCGCGGCCAAGGACCGGTGCCGATCCGGCGTCGATGGCGAAACCGAACTTGGCGGGCAGGGGCGGCAGGTCTGCCAGCCGGGCGACAAGGGCGGCCGCAATCCGCTGCGTGTCGCCGCCCGCCTGCCAGCACGGGTCGACCAGAATGTTGCGCCGCCCTTCCAGGGCCGGATCGGCATCGAGAAGCCCCAGTGCCCAAAGATCGCCGATCAGCGCCTGATGGCTGTCCGCGCTGACGCCGCGCAGTTGCAGGTTTGCCCGGCTGGTCAGATCAATCAGGCCAGACCCATGGGCGCAGGCCGCCGCGCACAGTCCCAGCGCCTGGTCTGCCGTCAGCCGCGCCAGCAGCGGGCGCACCCGCACGATCAGCCCGTCGCCCGATGCCATCGGGCGGTAGGCGCCGGGGCACCAGCCCCGGGCGGCGGGGCGCCGGGTCATGCCGGTGCCCCCAGCGTGGCAAGGATGGAATTGCGCCGTGTCTGCCACAGACCTGCCGCGTTCAGCGCGGCAAAGCGGGCTTGCATGGCGGCCAGCGCGCCGGGATTCTCGCGGGCCAGGAAATCGCGCACCCTGTCATCGCCGAGGGTCGCGTCATGATAAAGGTCGAACAGATGCGGCTCGACCACACCGGCCAGATGGGCAAAGGCCGCAAGATGATCCAGCGTTGCCGCAATTTCCGCCCCGCCCCTGAAGCCGTGGCGCATCATGCCGGCCAGCCAGCCGGGATTGGCGGCGCGCCCGCGCACCACGCGGGCGATCTCTTCGCGCAGGGCGCGGGTGCGGGGACGGGCGGGGTCGGTGGCGTCAAGGTGATAAAGCGCGGCCTGCCCGCCGGTCATCGCCCGGGCTGCGGCAAATCCGGCCTCATGCGCGGCATAGTCGGCGGCCAGCAGCAGGTCGGTTTCCGGCAGGTCCTGCAGATGGACAAAGCTGTCGGCGGCGGCGACGCGGGCCGCGATCCCGGCCCGGTCCTGCACCGGCTCGGCCCCGTCCAGCGCCCAGGCGCTGGCGGCCAGCCAGGCCTCGCCCGCCTTGGCGCGGCCGTCCTCGCTGTAGTCTTCTGCCGCAGACCCCATGCCCAGACCATAGGTTCCAGGTTCCGGGCCATAGACGCGCGCCGCCGCCGCCTGCCCGGCGTAGGGGTTCCAGTCGGCAGCCTCATCGCGCGCGGCCAGCGCGCGCACCGCCTGACCGAACAGGGCGCACAGGCCGGGAAAGACGTCGCGGAACAGGCCCGAGACGCGCAGCGTCACGTCGATGCGGGGGCGCGCCAGCAGGGCCAGGGGCAGGATTTCCACCCCCGACACCCGGTCTGATCCGTCGTCCCAGACCGGTTTTGCCCCCAGAAGATGCAGGGCCATGGCGAATTCCTCGCCCGCCGTGCGCATCGTGGCCGACCCCCACAGGTCAACCACCAGCCCGCGCGGCCAGTCGCCCTGGTCCTGCAGATGCCGGCGCACCAGCTCTTCGGCCAGCGTCACGCCCTGGGCATGGGCGGCGCGCGACGGCACGACGCGCGGGTCGGTGGAAAAAAGGTTGCGCCCCGTCGGCAGCACATCCGCCCGCCCGCGATAGGGCGACCCCGAGGGGCCGGGGGCAATGCGCCGCCCGGCCAGGGCATCCAGCAGGCCGGCGCGTTCGGCATGGGCGCTGGCCACGGCCCCGGGCGTGGCGCAGGGCGGCACCCGCCCGAAGATGTGCAGCCCGTCGCCGAACTGGCTTTCCTTGACATCGCAGACGAAGCGGTCAATCCGGGTGATCGCCTCGGCCAGGGAAGAGGCCCCGTCGAGCCCCAGATCGGCCTCGACCCCCGCCGCCGCCGCCTCGGCGCGGATATCGGCCTGCAGGCGGTCGCGGCGGCGCGGATCAAGGCCGTCGGCGCTCGAAAATTCGTCCAGCAGCCCTTCCAGCCGCGCCAGCCGTTCGGGCGTGCCGCCGGGCCGCAGGGCGGGCGGGATATGGCCCAGCGTCAGCGCCCCGATCCTGCGCTTGGCCTGCGCGGCTTCGCCCGGATCGTTGACAATGAAGGGGTAGATCACCGGCAGATCGCCGATCAGCGCCTCGGGCCAGCAGGCATCGGACAGGGCCACGGCCTTGCCCGGCAGCCATTCCAGCGTGCCATGCGCACCGATATGCACCAGCGCCTGCGCGCCGAATTGCTGCCGCAGCCACAGGTAAAAGGCGATGTAACCGTGGCGCGGGGTGCGGGAAAGGTCGTGATAGGTGCTGTCGCGCTCGGTGACCTGCCCGCGTTCCGGCTGCAGCGCCACCAGGACATTCCCGCGCCGCAGGGCGGCAAAGCGGAAGCTGCCCCCCGTCACGGCGGGATCGTCTTGCGGTTCCCCCCAGACGGTCTGCACCGCCTCGCGCAGCGATGCCGGAAGGGTCTGCAGGGCGGCATGATAAGCGGCCAGCGGCCAGTCCAGTGTCTCTTGCGTCAGGGCCGCGGCCAGCGGCCTGCCCGGCATCACCCGATATCCGGCATCTTTCAGATCGCCCAGCATCGCCTCGGCAGAGGCCAGCGCATCCAGCCCCACGGCATGGGCCATCTGATGCGCCTTGCCGGGATAGGTCGACAGCACCAGCGCCACCCGCCTGTCTGCCGCCGCCGCCGCCCCCAGCCGGACCCAGCCTGCGACCCGGTCTGCAATGGCAGACACGCGGGCCGCATCGGCCCGGTGGGCGAAGCGCGCGAATTGCAGCGCCGGGTCCGGGGCACCGGGCTCCTTGAACGAGGCGACGCCGGCAAACAGCCGCCCGTCGACCTCGGGCAGAACGACATGCATGGCCAGGTCCGATGGCGACAGGCCGCGCGCCGCCCCGTCCCAGGCCTGCCGCGTGGCGGTGGACAGCGCCACCTGAAACACCGGAACCCTGGCCCCGTCGAGCGGCGTCTGCCCGCCGTCCCCCTGGGCCGAGAAGGCGGTGGTGTTCACAACGGCCGCCGGGTGCAGCGCCTTGACCCAGCGCGCCATCCAGCGCGCCGCCCCCGGTGCCTTCAGCGACGGGGCAAACAGCGCCAGCACGTCAAAGCCCCTGGCCCGCAGCGCCGTCACCAGCGCCTGAACCGGGTCCAGATCATGCGCCGTCAGCCAGGCGCGGTAGAAGATGACCAGCACGCGGGGCCGCCCGGCGGTCGCGGCAAAAGCTGCCGGGCAGGTCAGCCCCTGATCCGGCGTCCAGCCGCCCACATCCGGCAGCGCCTTGGCCCCCGCCACCGGCCCGGCGTAAAGCCCGGCCGCCAGTGCCATCTGCGCCAGCGCCGCCTGGGCCGCCACCGCGCCGCCGGTATCGCACAGCTGCGCCAGCCGCCGTAACGTCGAGGCAGGCAGGGTCGAGACGGCCTCCAGCCGCGCATCGGCCCGCCCGTCTGCCGGCAGGACCGCCAGGGCGATGCCCCTGGCCCGTGCCAGCGCCTCGACCTGGGCCAGACCGTAGGACCAATAGGGCACCCCGCCGATCAGCCGGATCAGGATGCCCTTCGCCCGCGACAGGGTGCGATCCAGATAGGTATCGACCGACAGCGGATGCTTCAGCGCCGCCAGATTGGCCAGTCGCAGGCTGGGCAGGCTGCCCCCGGCCCGGTGCCACCCCGCCGCGAAGGCGCCAAGGTCACTGTCCGAAAACGACAGCACCACCAGATCGGCCGGGCTTTGGCCCAGGTCGGTCGGGGTGGCCGTTTCGTCCAGCCCATGGCTTTCGCGGAAGATGACATGCATCCGCGATTATCCGGCAAGCGCCAGGCGGATCTGGTCCGCGTCGATGTCGTCATGTTCCGCGATGACCACAAGGCGGCCCTGGCGCGCCTCATCTGCGCCCCAGGGCCGGTCGTATTGCACCCGCACCCTTGCGCCCACGGCCTGAACCAGCAGGCGCATCGGCTTGCCTGCCACGGCAGCATAGCCCTTGACCCGCAGGATCTGCCGGTCATGGGCCAGCGCCTCGATCCGGGCGGCCAGCGCCTGGGGATCGGTCTGTTCGGCAATGTCGATGACGACCGAATCGAAATCTTCGTGGTCATGGTCTTCGCCGGTGTCGTGGTGCGACGGGCGGGCGGCAATGTCATCTTCCGCCGCCGCTCCCAGGCCCAGGATGACGCGCGGATCGACGACGCCTTCCAGCACCTCGATCACCGGCAGCGGGCGCGGGGATTCGGCGGCAATCACGGCACGGGCGGCTGCGACGCCGCCGGCCCCGGCAAGGTCGGATTTGCTCAGCAGCACAAGGTCGGCACAGGCGATCTGATCCTCGAACACCTCGGACAGGGGGGTTTCGTGATCGATGCTGTCATCGGCCTGTCTTTGCGCCTGAAGCCGCGCCGGATCGGGGGCAAAGCGCCCGGCGGCCACCGCCTCGGCATCGGCCACGGCAATGACGCCGTCCACGGTGATGCGCGAGCGGATGTCGGGCCAGTCGAAGGCCTTCAGCAGCGGTTTCGGCAGGGCCAGACCGGAGGTTTCGATCAGGATATGGTCGGGCCGCGGCACCAGCGCCATCAGCGCCCCGATCGTGGGGATGAAATCATCGGCAACCGTGCAGCAGATGCAGCCGTTGGCCAGTTCGATGATATTTTCGGCAGGGCAGTCGGGCAGGGCGCAGGACCGCAGGATCTCGCCGTCCACCCCGACATCGCCGAATTCGTTCACGATCACGGCCAGCCGCTTGCCTTGCGGGTTCTGCAACAGGTGGCGCACCAGCGTGGTCTTGCCCGCGCCCAGAAAGCCGGTGATCACGGTGACGGGGATTTTGACAAGTTCAGACATGAGAAGCCTCCAGCGGCGGAATACGGGCGATACAGTTCTTGCGCAAATGGTCGGGCCGCTCGCGCCAGGGCACCAGACCGTCCGGCGCGGCGGCAAAGCGGGCAGCCCCATCGATCAGCGTGTCCATGTGCAGGGCGGGGTCCAGATTTCCGTAGACATAGGTCCAGCGGCCGGGGCCGCGCAGGGCAACGGTACAGCCCCGCGTGCAGTTCGACAGACATTCCACCGGCACAAGGCGCAGGCTTTGCGGCAGATCGGCCGCGCCAAGCAGCTCCAGCAGCCGCGCCCCGGCCCGCAGCGTTCCCCCGGCGGCGGGCGGCAGGTCTGCCCCGGCGCTGCGGCAGGTGGTGCAGACCAGAAGCTCGACCGGGCCGGGGCAGGGGCCGCCGCCATCCATCACCGCAGTCTGCGAAAAACCGTCACGCTTCACGCCGCGCAATCCTTTCCTGGTCAGCGGGGATCAGGCGAAGGGGCATGTCGGCCCATCCGTCGCCGGAACACCCCGTCCGGTACAGTCGTCGTCCTGCTGGCAGGTCTCCCGGCTTGCGGATTTCGGGGCAAGGCCCCATCGGCGGCCCGCCTTCCCGCGCCCCGGGCGGGGCCAGTGGCATCGGGCAACCTTTCCGGTCACGGTCGCGGGGGCGGCTGCGCTTCGGACCCTTGCCCTAGCGCATTCCCTTTTCACCTGTCATAGACAGGCACCAGCCCCCAAGCCCTGCGCGAATGCGGACGCTGAGTCAAGCGGCGCAAAGTCAAGCGGCGCAAAGGATCACACCGCCCCCGGGGCAAAAGGACCGGCCATGACCGACGAAGAAGACCGCCACCGCGCCAGGATGACCGCCATCAAGGCCGCTCGCGACCGGATGATGGAAGACAAGACCGGCGAAAAGGGCCTGATCATCGTCCACACCGGCCCCGGAAAGGGCAAATCCTCGTCCGGCTTCGGGATGATCATGCGCTGCATCGGCCATGGCATGCCCTGCGCGGTGGTGCAGTTCATCAAGGGCGCCTGGTCCACGGGCGAACGCACGCTGCTGGAAACCCGCTTCCGCGACGACTGCCGCTTTGTCGTGGCCGGCGAGGGATTCACCTGGGAAACCCGCGACCTGCAGCGCGACTGGGCGGCGGCGGCGGAAGGCTGGGCGCAGGCCAGGGCGCTGATCCGCGATCCTGCGATCCGCTTTGTGCTGCTGGATGAAATCAACATCGCGCTGCGCTATGACTATCTGGACATTGCCGAGGTTGTGGCCTTTCTGCGCGACGAAAAGCCACCCATGACCCATGTCTGCCTGACCGGGCGCAATGCAAAGCCCGAACTGCTTGAGCTTGCCGATCTAGTCACCGAGATGACGGCGGTGAAGCACCCGTTCAAGGCCGGGATCAAGGCCCAGGCGGGCGTGGAATTCTAGGCATGCCCGCCCGCGCCGTCCTGGCTTCTTTTCGGCCCAGATACCCCCGCCGGAGGTGGGATTTTTCGCACAGGAACCGCTCTGCCGCGAAAGGCCAAAGATGCGCGCGGTGATGATCCAGGGGACGGGGTCCAACGTTGGCAAGTCGCTGCTGGTGGCCGGTCTTTGCCGGGCTCTGGTGCGGCGCGGGCTGGCGGTGCGCCCCTTCAAGCCGCAGAACATGTCCAACAATGCCGCCGTGACCGAAGACGGCGGCGAGATCGGCCGCGCGCAGGCCCTTCAGGCGCTGGCCTGCGGCGTGGCCCCGCAGACCGACATGAATCCCGTGCTGCTGAAGCCAGAATCAGAAACCGGGTCGCAGATCATCGTGCAGGGGCGGCGCTGGGGCAGTGCCAGGGCGCGTGACTATGGCGCGATCAAGCCGCAGCTTCTGGCACCGGTGCTGGACAGCTTCCAGCGCCTTGCCGCGCGGTGCGACATCGTGCTGGTCGAAGGGGCCGGAAGCCCGGCAGAGGTCAACCTGCGCGCCAATGACATTGCCAACATGGGTTTTGCCCGTGCGGCGGGGGTTCCGGTCGTGCTGGTGGGCGACATCGACCGGGGCGGGGTCATTGCGCAGATTGTGGGGACCCTGGCGGTGCTGGACCCCGGGGATGCCGCGATGATCCGGGGCTTTGTGATCAACAGGTTCCGCGGCGATGTGCGCCTGTTCGACGACGGTTACGCGCTGATTGCGCAGCGCACGGGCTGGCGCGGGCTGGGCGTGGTGCCGTGGTTTGCGGGCGCGCACCGCCTGCCTGCGGAAGACGCGCTTGACATTGCCGACACGCGGCAGCGCAGCGGGCTGAAGATCGTCTGCCTGCAATTCCCGCGCATCGCCAATTTCGATGACCTTGATCCGCTGGCGGCTGAGCCGGGTGTTGCGTTGACCATGCTGCGCCCCGGCGAGGTGCTGCCGGGGGATGCCGGTCTGGTGATCCTGCCCGGATCAAAGGCGACGCGCGCCGACCTGGCCTTTCTGCGCGCACAGGGCTGGGACATCGACCTTCTGGCCCACCACCGGCGCGGCGGGCGCATCCTTGGGTTGTGCGGCGGCTACCAGATGCTGGGCCGCACGATTTCCGACCCGGGCGGGATCGAAGGGCCGCCCGGTACCACGCCGGGTCTGGGCCTGCTGGATATCGACACCACGATGACCGCCGACAAGCGCCTGACCCGCGTGCAGGGCACCCATGCCGCGACCGGCTGCGCCATCTCGGGCTACGAGATTCATCTGGGCCGCAGCGACGGCCCGGGCCGCGCCCGCCCCTTTGCCAGCATCGGGGGCACGCAGGAAGGCGCGGTATCGGCTGACGGGCGGGTCATGGGCACCTATCTGCACGGGCTGTTTTGCGAAGACCGCTTCCGGACCGCGTTTCTGGCGGGTCTTGGCCTTGCCCCGTCCGGGCTGGGCTATGGGGCTTTGGTGCAAGGCACGCTGGATGAACTGGCCGACCATCTGGAACAGCATGTCGATATCGATGCGCTTCTGGCGCTTTCCGCCCGCCCCTGATCCCCGCCCAGGCAGGGGACCCGCATGTGAAGACCGCAATGGCGCGACACTTTGGGAACGGAATGACGCAAGGATACGGCGCGCCGGGCAAGGCTTTGGGTCAAGACCGCGCCGGAAACTGCTGTGCGAATGGCACGAAAAACCCGGCGAGTCTGCGAAAGCTTGCCATAAGCCGGCCTTGAGAGGCCGGACCGAACACCCCGGTCTGCCGCAGTTGCAGCCGCGCGGGATGGTCCGGCATTTTCGCAAGACAGATCGTCAGCCAGATGCGCCAGCCCCGGCCCGCCTGCTGCTGCCGCTTGCCTTGGGGGCCCGGTCGGCTAAACCGGTGCGGACAGCGCAGAGAGGCAGCGATGAGCCCACAGACAGACCGTTGGCCGCTTGACCCGATCGACCGGCAGTCCGAGGTGATGTTCGGCCTGCTGATGACGCTGACCTTCACCGGAACGATGAGCGTGGCGCTGGGGGCCGGTGCGACGGTGCGCGACATCCTGATGGCGGCGCTGGGTTGCAACATCGCCTGGGGCATCGTGGATGCCGCCGTCTATCTGCTGACCACGGCAACCGAACGTGCGCGGGGCCGCGCGCAGGCGCTGGCGATCCGCGCCGCCCCGGACGACGAGGCAAAGGCGCAGCTGCGTGCGCTTCTGCCCGGACATTCCGGTGTGGCGATGAGCGACGAGCAGGCGGGAACGATCCTTGCCTGGATGCGGGACAACCCGCCCGCGCGGGACGCAGGGCCTGTCCTGCGGCAAGCGGATTTCCGGGCGGCCTTTCAGGTGTTCCTGCTGGTGACGGGTGCCACCTTTCCCCCGGTCCTGCCCTTTGTTCTGGTCGAATCGGTGCCTCTGGCGATGCGGCTGTCAAACGCGGTTGCGCTGGGCATGCTGATTGTCATCGGCTGGCGGCTGGATCAGCAGATGCAGGGTGAGCGGCCCCTGATGCGCTGGCTCATTCCGTTGATGGGGTCGGCGCTGGTGGCCGTGACGGTGGCGCTGGGGGGGTAGGGGCCATGGATATTCCGGTCATCGGCGCGGGGTCTGCCGGGCGGCGGCACCAAGAAAACCTGTGCAGGCTGGGCGTGCGCAGCGATCTTCTGTCCTGGCGCGGATTTGATGCCGCAGCCTTCCGTGCGCGGCGGGCCGATGCCGTGGTCATCGCCACCGCCACCCCGGTCCGGCTGCAGCTGGTGCAGCTGTGCCGCGATCTTGATCTGCCGTTCTATATCGAAAAGCCGCTGTCGCCGGACGTCGCGACCCTGGACCGCATTCTGAATGTGGCCGGCCCGCTGGCATCACGATCCATGGTGGGGTTCATGATGCGCTACCATCCGGCCTTTCGCACGCTGGCGCAGCGCGATCTGTCGACCGTTTACGACGCGGCCTTCGGCATCGGCCATGACGTGCGCCAATGGCGCCGGAACTGGAGTTTCGCCGCAAGCTATGCCGCGCAGCCGCAGGGCGGGGGCGTGCTTTTGGATCTGTGTCACGAGCTGGACATGGCCTGCACGCTTCTGCCCGGCCTGGAGCTGGCTGGGGTGGCCAGCCTGGGCCATGCCGCCTTTCCGGGCGTGGATTTCGCCACCCGCATCGCGCTGGCCGGGGCGGGGCAGCTTGGCACGGTGGCGATGGATTACCTGTCGCCCGTCAGCTTCCGCCGGATCGTGCTGCGCGGCACAGGGATTGTCGCGGACTTTGATCTGATCGCGGGACGCTACGCTCTGCACGGCGGGCGGGGGGCGCAGGATCTGTCTTTTCCCTTCGAACGCAACGAGATGTTCCTTGCCGCGATGCGCGATTTTCTGCATCTGGTTGCGGGGCGCCCTGTGTCGGATGTCGAGCACCTGCCAAGGCTTGATCTTGCGGCAGGCAACTGCCGCACCATTGCCCGCGCCTGGGGCGCGCGGCGGTTCACGGGGCAGATCGAAGGGGATTACACATGATCATCGGCCATATCGGGGCGCGCAAGGGGTCAAAAGGGGTTCCCGGCAAGAACTTCCGGCCCATCTGCGGCAAGCCGCTGATCGACTGGTCGCTGGACCAGCTGTTTGCCAGCCCGGTGATCGACGCTGTCGTGGTCTCGACCGATGACGAGGGCATCTACGCCCATGCGCTGGCGCGCGGTGCGCTGCCCATCGGGCTGCGCCCGGCGCATCTGGCCACCGACACGGCGGCCAAGTGGGGGGTCTGGCAGCATGCCCTGGCGGCGGCCGAGCGGATTACCGGCCCCGCCACCGCCTTTGTGGACCTGGACTGCACCTCGCCGCTGCGCCTGCCCGAGGATATCGAGAACGCGCTGATCCTGTTCGCCGAAGCACAGCCCGACATGGTCATGTCCTGCTGCGAAGCACGCAAGAACCCCTATTTCAACCTGGTGGAGCCCGATGCCACCGGTGCCTTGCATCTGTCCAAGCCGCTGCCGGGCGGCGTTGTGGCCCGCCAGCAGGCCCCGGTGGTCTATGAACATGCGGCCTCGACCTATGTGGTGTCACCTGACTACCTGCGGCGGGCGGGCGGGCTGTGGGAGGGACGGGTGATTGCCTATCTGATGCCGCCCGAACGCTGCGTGGACATCGACAGTCCCCTTGATTTCACCCTTGTGGAGTTTCTGATGCGGCAACGACTTGAGGAGCAGGCGCATGTCTGACCAACTGGCGGGGCGGACCGTCTTCATCACCGGATCGGGCGGCGTTCTGGGGTCTGCCTATGTGCGGCGCATGCTGGCCGCAGGGGCGCGGGTGATTGCGTCGGATCTGGCCGGTCATCGGGCCGATGCGCTGATGGCCGCGCATGGGGCTAACCCGAACTTTCGCTTCTATAGCCTTGATGTATCAGATGAATCGCAGGTCGAGGCCATCTTTTCGCGGATCATCGCCGATGGCTGGCACCCCAATGTCGTGCTGAACAATGCCGCCATTACCGGCGAGTTGCTGATGGGTGCGGGCAAGCCCTTTCCCGATTTCGCCAATACCTCGGTCAGCGACTGGGAGCGGACCTTGCGCACCAATCTGACGGGGGCCTTCATGATCGCCCGCCAGATGGACCGCGACATTGTCGGGCGCTGGCCCGCCACGCTGGTCAACGTGGCCTCGATGTATGCGCTGAACGGCCCGCACCACGAGATTTATGACGGGATGCCGTTCAGATCCTTCTCTGCCTATTCGACCACCAAGGCGGGCATCCACGGGCTGACGCTGTGGCTGGCGGGGTATTGGGCCAAAAGGCAGGCGACGGTGAACACCATCGCGCCGGGGGCGGTGTTCAACGGCCATTCCGACGAATTCCAGCGCCGGGTGGGCGCGCTGATCATGGCGGGCCGCATGGCGCAGCCCGATGAGATTGCCGATGCCATGCTGTTCCTGTGTTCCGCGCAAGCCGGTTACATGACGGGCCAACTGGTCAACGTCGATGGCGGATTCAGCGGCTGGTAAGGCGGCGGTCCAGCGCGGCCAGGGTCTTTGCCACTGCGCCGGAATGCAGGGCAAAGAAGGTGGCAATCCGGTCGGCTGGCGGGTCTGCCGGGTGATCGGGTGCAAGGGCGGCCCTAAGCGCCGCTTCGTCCTTCAGCCGGGTCAGCACGCCTGCTGCCAGCGCCTCCATTGCAGGATACTCGATGGTGTGGATGTCCGGCCCGGTCATCACCGCCTTGCCCAGCGACAGCGCCTCGGAGATGTTGTGCGATCCCTTGGGGGTAAAGCCGCCGCCCACCACCACCCGGTCGGACAGGGCCAGATAGGCGTACATCTCGCCCAGGGAATCGCCCAAAAGCACATCCAGCGGCCGGGGCGGCATCCCGACCGGGGCAAAGCCCGCATCGAACCCGTCCGTGCGGCGCAGGGTGGCCAGCCCCGCCTGTGCCAGCAGCCGCGCGACGTCGCCGAAACGTTCCGGCGCGCGCGGGATATAGACAAACAGCGGCGGCGCCAGCCCCGCCGCTTCATAAGCGGCCCGCGCCGCGCCGATGGCCGCGATGAACAGGGTGTCCTCACCCTCGACAACGCTGGCCAGCGCCACCACCGGGCGGCCCGCAGCACCCAGCCAGGCCCGCGCGCACCGGCCCGCCCGAAGCTGGGCTTCGGGGACCGGCTGATCAAAGCGCAGCTCGCCCGTCACCTCGATGGCCGGCACGCCTACCCCGGCGAAGCGCGCCGCCTGCAGGTCCGATTTCACGAAAGCCCCGGCAAAGCCCGTCATCAGCTCGGCCCGGATCGGCGCGCGGGCCCGGTCCCGTTCCAGGCTTTTCAGCGGATACTGCGCGTTGCACATGAACAGCGGCACGCCCCGGCGACGGGCCGAGGCGATCATGCGCGGCCAGATCTCGATTTCCATCACAAGCCCGCAAATCGGGCGGAAGGCGCGGAAGAACCGGCGGTAAACCCAGTCAAATTCCAGCGGCACCCAGACCGGGCACAGCCGGCCCCCGGCAATGTCACCGGCAAAAACCGCCATCGCCTCGCGCCGCCCCGCCGGGGTGAAATGCGTGGTGACGACGCGGTCGCCCCGGTCCAAGAGCGCCCGGATCAGCGGGACGGCAGAGCGCAGCTCGCCCAGCGAGACGGCATGCACCCAGACAGCGCCCGGTAAGGGGGGGCTGGCGTAGACCCCAAAGCGTTCGCCAAGGTGCTGGGCGTAAAGCCGGTCGCGCCGCCCGCGCCACCACAGATAGGCCAGCACCAGCGGCAGGGCCACCGCCCAAAGCAGCCCATAGCCCAGCAGGAACAGCCGCACCCGGCGCGTCGGAAAGCGGCGGGTGCCGGTCATACCCGCAGCAGCGCCAGCAGACGGTCGCGCAGGTCGCAAATCCCCTGGCGCGACCGGGCCTGGACCTTCTGCGCGCGTGCCGCCATTTCCCGCAATCCGGGCGCCGTCAGCGCGGCAGTCAGGGCCCCGGCGGATGAGATATCCCGCGCCGCTTCGGCCAGCGCCAGGGCGGCATAATCATCGCCGAAATTCGCCGTCCTTGGTCCGTGCAGAATGGCTGACCCAAGACTGGCCGCTTCCCAGGGGTTATGCCCGCCGGTGTCGCCGAAAGACCCGCCGATGACCGACACGGGGCACAGCCGGTACCACAGGCCCATTTCGCCATAGCTGTCGGCAATCCACACGGCATCCGCCGGGCCGGGCACATCCCCGGCGGACCGCAGGACGGACCGCAGGCCAAGCCGGGCGCAATGGGCCGAAATCCCGTCCCGCCGGTCCGGCAGGCGCGGGGCCAGGACAAGCAGCGACGCCGGGTCTTCGGCAAACCGCTGCGCCTGCGCGGCCAGCACCACGGCCTCGTCCGCCGGGTGGGTGGACGCGGCACACCACAGGCGGCGCCCGGCCAGCGCCACCGCCAGCCGCCTGCGGTCCGGCCCATCCGCCAGCGGGGCACAGGCCGCCTTGAGCGACCCCGTCACCTCGACCGCAGCCGCAGGGGCCAGCAGCCGCATGTTGCGCGCCGTTGCCGCATCCTGCGCCGCCAGCAGCGCAAAGCGCGCATAAAGATCGCCATACAAGCGCCCCGCCCTGCGGCGCGAGGCCAGGGCGCGGTCATTCATCCGCGCATTGATCATCGCCAGCGGAATGCCCCTTGCATGGCTTTCCACCACAAAGCGCGGCCAAAGGTCCTGTTCCGCCCAGACTGACAGGTCCGGCTGCCAATGGTTCAGGAACCGCGTCACGAAGCGGCCCGCATCCAGCGGCAGGTATTGGTGCACGGTGCGGGGGGGGCGGTTGCGGTCAAACACCTCGCCCGAGGCGCGGGCCGAGGATGTGACCAGAAACTGCAGGTCTGGGCGCGCGCCCAGCATCTGTTCAATCAGGCCGCGCAGCGCCAGCACTTCGCCCAGCCCCACGGCATGCATCCACAGCAGCGGGCCATCGGGACGGGGATGCGATGCTTCGCCCAGCTTTTCGCGCCAGCGGTCCGGGTTTTCCTTGCCCCGCGCCAGACGGTTGCGCAGGTGGCGCGCTGCCAGCGGCGCGGACCATGCCGTTGCCGCCAGATAGGCGCGCAGCACCGCGCCGGTCGGGGCACGGTCAGCCATGATCGGAGAACTGCTTTTGCAGGTCGCGCGCCCAGAAGGCGGGGTCGCGCAGCACCGCGACAAACCGGTCAGCCGCACGCCCTTCGCCAAAGGCCCTGTGGCTGTCATGCACCCGGCCCCACTGGTCGCGCAGAAAGGCGTCAATGGCCTGCCGGTCCCCGGCGGCTGCGGTGAACAGGGACGGTGCCCTGGCCCGGTTGGTCTGCCGCGTGCCGATGTCCAGTGACGGCAGGCCAAGGAAGGGGGCCTCGCGCACGCCGGCGCTGGAATTGCCCACCATCA
The DNA here is from genome assembly GCA_020250445.1 of Rhodobacter sp. Classification (GTDB taxonomy): domain Bacteria; phylum Pseudomonadota; class Alphaproteobacteria; order Rhodobacterales; family Rhodobacteraceae; genus Aliitabrizicola. The sequence goes on along the minus strand of JADCEF010000023.1, from coordinate 48,013 downwards.
CGGCGGCAGATTTCATCAGTTCCGAGAAATGCGAAAACCGCATCGACGGGATCAGGCGGAAGCGGGCCTTGGGCAGCGCCCTGATGGCGCGGAATATGGCATCGGATCCCGGATCGTTGTTCGGCGCGATCACCACGAAATTGCGCCCCGATGCGTCCAGCGCCCCGAACAGCGCCCGCGCCTGAACGCCCATCATCCTGGCTTCCGAAGTTACCGGATGAAAGATGCAGATACCGAAATCGTCAAGGGCGATGCCGTAGCGCGCCTTTACCTCGCCGATGTCCACACCCGAGGGCTGTGAATGGAAATCCAGCTCGGGCGATCCGATGACATGGACCGACTCCTTCGGCTCGCCCAGGGCCATGACGCGGTTTGCCGCCTCGGCCGAGCTGACGAAGTGATGCGTGGCCAGCTTGGTATTGCAGTGGCGGAACACCTCGTCGATCGTGCCCGAAACCTCGCCGCCTTCGACATGGGCCGAGCGGACATAATTGGTGGCGCAGACCAGCGCGCAGGCCAGCGCCTCGATCCGGTCGCCATGCACCACCGCCAGGTCGGGGCGGTGTTCGGTCAGGAAATCGGAAAATCCCATGACGGTCTTGGCCAGGATCATGTCCTGCGGATCCCCCTCGCGCTGGTTCTGGAATTCAAAGATATCCGCACCGGCGAAGCGGCCCACCTCCAGCTTGGTGCGCCCGTAGCGGTCCATCAGGTGCATGCCGGTGACAAAGAAGGACACGGCCATGCCTGCGTCGCGGACGGCGGCCGCCAGCGGTTCAAGCTTGCCGAAATCCGCCCTTGTGCCGGTCACGAAAAGAATGCGTCTGGTCATCGGGCCTGCGTTTCATTTTGCGCACAGACTAGCCGTCGCCTGCATCGTGCCGCAAGACATTGCGCAGCGGGCGGGCCGCCATTCAGGCCGTATTGCGTGCCCGGGCCGCCCCGAACTGCTGATCATAGAGGCTGCGGAACGCCCCGCCTTGCGCCAGCAGCGCCCTGGCGCTGCCTTCTTCCGCCAGCCTGCCGGCTTCGATCACGCAGATCTTGTCGGCACCCAGCACGGTGGACAGCCGGTGGGCGATGACGATGGTCGTGCGGCCCTTCGTCAGGCGCTGAAGCGCTTCCTGAACCAGGGCCTCGGACCGGCTGTCCAGGGCGCTTGTCGCCTCGTCCAGCAGCAGGATCGGGGCGTCGCGCAGGATGGCGCGCGCAATGGCCAGCCGCTGTTTCTGCCCGCCCGACAGGAAGGCCCCGTTCTCGCCGACCTGGGTGTGATAGCCCTGCGGCAGGTGTTCGATGAACTCATGCGCATTTGCCGCCTTGCAGGCCGCGATCACCGCATCTTCGGACGCCGAGGGGGATCCGAACCGGATATTGTCCGACACGCTTGCGGAAAACAGGAAAGTATCCTGTCCGACAAAGGAAATCCGGTCGCGCAGCGTGGTGAAGCTTGCCCTGCGGATGTCCTGACCGTCGATCATCACGGTGCCCTCGCCGGGGTCATAAAGCCGCAGGATCAGGTTCAGGATCGTGGATTTTCCGCCCCCCGACGGGCCGACCAGCGCCGTCGTCTTGCCCGCTTCGAAGACAAGCGACAGATCGCTGATCACCGGCCTGCCGGTGCCGTAGCCGAAATGCACCCTGTCGAACACGATCCGGCCCGGACCCTTCGGCATGGCGACGGGATCGGGATGTTCGGCCAGCGTTTCGGGCTGGTCCAGCAGCGTGAACATCATCCTTACGCCCACCATTCCCGATTCAATCGTGATGCGCATGCGTGACAGGCGCTTGGCCGGTTCATAGGCCATCAGAAGCGCTGTCACAAAGGACATCAGCTGCCCCGGCGTGGTGCCCTGCACCCCGAATATCTGCAGGGCGCTTAACGCGACCACCGCCGCAATGGCAAAACCTGACAGCGTGTCCATCAGCGGGCTGGTGATCGCTTCCAGACGCGAAATGGCATTTGACCGTTTTTCCACTTCGCGCACGGCCTTTACCATGCGGCTTGACATGCGTTCTTCCAGCGCAAAGGCCTTGATAATCCGGATGCCGGTCGAGGTTTCCTGGATCACCTTGATGATCTCGGCCAGCGAGGCCATCTCCATCTCCATGATCTTGCGCACCTTGCGCAGCAGAACCCGGATACCGAAGATCGCCGCAGGACCGATCAGCAGCGATACGGCAGACAGGACCGGCTGCTGGTAGAACATCACGATCACAAGGCCGATCAGGGTCAGAAGATCGCGGACAAAAGAGGTGACGATCATGTCAATGATCATCCGCGCCATCTGGGCCGATTGCGTGACGCGCATCAGCAGGTCTGACGATTCGGTCAGGTTGAAAAAGGAAACCCCCTGCCGCAGCAGCTTGTCGTACAGCCGGACCTGCTGGGTCGCGACAATCCGGTTGCCGGCGCGGGTCAAAGAGACGACCTGAACATAGGTGGCCAGACCCTTGATCGTGAAGATCAGCGCGACGGCCATCGCCACCATGAAGACGGTTCCCCGATTGTCAGGGATCGTCATCGCATCAACGATGTAGCGCATGACCAAAGCAACCGAGGATGTCATTGCGGCAACGACGATCATCGCAAGGATGGACACCGCATAAAGCTTGCGCTGCTCATGCAGGTTTTCCCGAAGCAGCCGCCAAAGCAATTTTTCCTTCAGTGCGGGAAAGGCACCTTCAAGTCTTGATCGGATGAACGACAGCATTCCGGACGGCAAACCTCGGCTCTTGCACTTCGGACGGGGCGGGCAAGCGCGGCCCCGCGCGGCCCTGTGTCCGCGTCACCGGCCTACATAGTGGATTGTCCGGCAACAAACCACCCGCATTGCCGGTGCGATGCCCCGGCGATGCGGATTTGCCGCGCGGATGCCAGCCGACGGCAAGGCTTTTGTTGCCAGGCATTGGACATTTGCGGGCACCGTCGCCATGTTACCCTGAGACTGACAGGACTGGGAGAGGGACATGGCGGACAGGCATGAGACGGCGATTCTGGCGGGCGGCTGTTTTTGGGGCATGCAGGATCTGATCCGGCGCTTGCCAGGCGTGGTGAAGACCCGCGTCGGCTACACCGGCGGCGATGTTGCCAACGCGACCTACCGCAATCACGGCACCCATGCCGAGGGCATCGAGATCATCTTTGATCCCGCGCGCATCAGCTACCGCGCGCTGCTGGAGTTCTTTTTCCAGATTCATGATCCGACCACCCTCAACAGGCAGGGCAACGACCGCGGGCTGTCCTACCGTTCTGCCATCTATTTCCTGTCGCAGGATCAAAAGGCCGAAGCGGAACGGACCATCGCCGATGTCAATGCGTCGGGCCTCTGGCCGGGAAAGGTCGTCACCGAAGTGGCCCCGGCGGGCCCCTTCTGGCAGGCGGAGCCGGAACATCAGGATTATCTGGAACGCATCCCCAACGGCTACACTTGCCACTTCCCGCGCCCGCACTGGAAACTGCCCCGGCGGGCGACGGACGCCGCCTGACCCTGTCTGAAAGGGTGATCCCATGCCGGACGGGCGATCGGAAACGGGCAGCGGACCGCGATTTGGCTTTGACCACAGCTATGCGCGCGACCTTCCCGGGTTTTCGGTGGATTGGGCGGCGGCGCGGGTGCCCGCGCCGCGCCTGTTCCGGCTGAACCGCGCGCTGGCCCAGGATCTGGGTCTGGACGCCGACCTGCTGGATGGCGCGCTGGGTGCCGGGATTTTCAGCGGCAACCTCATGCCGGCAGATGCCCGGCCGGTGGCACAGGCCTATGCGGGGCACCAGTTCGGCGGATTTTCACCGCATCTTGGCGACGGCCGCGCCCTGCTGCTTGGCGAGGTCATCGACCGCGCCGGCCTGCGGCGCGACATTGCGCTGAAAGGGTCCGGACCGACGCCGTTTTCCCGGCGGGGCGACGGCAAGGCGACCTTGGGCCCCGTGCTGCGGGAATACCTGATCGGCGAGGCCATGCACGCGCTGGGCATCCCCACCACGCGCGCGCTTGCCGCCGTGACCACGGGCGAGATGGTGCAGCGCGAAACGGCCCTGCCTGGGGCGGTGCTTGCCCGCGTCGCCGCCAGTCATATCCGCGTCGGCACCTTCCAGTTCTTCGCGGCGCGGGGCGAGGTGGACCGTCTGCGCCTGCTAACCGGCTACACTCTGGCGCGGCATTACCCGCACCTGGCAGATGACCCAAACACGGCGCTTGCCCTGCTGGATGCCGTGGTCGGGGCGCAGGCCGCGCTGATTGCCGGATGGATGAGCGTGGGGTTCATTCATGGCGTGATGAACACCGACAACATGACGCTGTCCGGTGAGACCATCGATTACGGGCCCTGCGCCTTCATGGATGCCTGTGCGCCGGACACCGTGTTCAGTTCCATCGACCAGACGGGGCGGTATGCCTATGGCAACCAGCCTGCCATCGGGCAGTGGAATCTGGCGCGGCTGGCGGAAACCCTGGTGCCGCTGATCGACAGCGATGCGGACAAGGCGATTGCGGCCGCAACCGAGGTGTTGCGCAGCTACGCACCCCGGTACGAGGCGCGGTTTCAATCCATCCTGCGGGCAAAGCTTGGCCTTGTGCGGGATGACCGGGAAGATGCCCTGCTGGTGCAGCGCCTTCTGGCGCTGATGGAGGCGCAGGCGGCGGACTGGACCCTGACCTTCCGGCGGCTGTCAGATGCCCTGCGCGGGGTGCCAGGGGCGGTGCGCGCGCAGTTCTCGCAACTCCAAGCCCTTGACGGCTGGCTGGCAGACTGGCGCGCCCGCGTTGAAAGCGGGCCGGGCACGCCTGCGGAACGGGCATCTGCGATGGACCGCGTCAACCCGGTTGTCATCCCGCGCAACCACAGCGTCGAAGCGGCCCTGAACGCGGCGGTTGCCGGCGATGCGGCCCCTTTCGAGGTGCTGTTGTCCGCCCTGTCGGCCCCTTTCGCCGGGACGCCGGGGCAGGAACACCTTGCGCTGCCGCCGCCCCGTGACTTTACCGAAGGCTTCCGCACCTTCTGCGGCACATGACATCGGCCGCAGCCCGGGACGTCCCCTGACCCCGGTTCCCGCGTGGCGCCTGGGCGGCCTTCTGCGGAATGGGCGAGGGGGTCATCCTTGCTTAACCAAAGCCGCACTAGTCTGCGCGCGACGCAGGCCGGAAAGGCGGCGGTCCGGGGCGGGTCCGGTGCGGGGGACAGCCCCTTGCAGCCCCCTGCCGGCACAACTAAGAGTCGGGCAAGACGGCGACGGTACAGATCAAAGACGCGAGGCAGGCTGAGATGAGAGATCCGATCGACACCTACATGAACACGCTTGTCCCGATGGTGGTCGAACAGACCAGCCGCGGCGAGCGCGCCTATGACATCTATTCGCGCATGCTCAAGGAACGGATCATCTTCCTGTCCGGTCCGGTGCATGACGGCATGTCATCGCTGATCTGTGCGCAGCTTCTGTTTCTGGAATCGGAAAATCCGTCCAAGGAGATTTCGATGTACATCAACTCGCCCGGTGGCGTCGTGACCAGCGGCCTGTCGATCTACGATACTATGCAGTATATCAAGCCGAAGGTTTCCACGCTGGTGATCGGGCAGGCGGCCTCGATGGGGTCGCTTCTGCTGACGGCAGGGCATCCGGGCATGCGCTTTTCCTTGCCCAACAGCCGCGTCATGGTCCACCAGCCGTCCGGCGGCTATCAGGGACAGGCGACGGACATCATGATCCACGCCCGCGAGACGCAAAAGCTGAAGGACCGTCTGAACGAGATCTATGTCCGCCATACCGGGCAGCCGATCGAAGCCGTCGAAGCCGCGCTGGAGCGGGACAACTTCATGTCCGCCGAAGATGCCAGGGCCTGGGGCCTGATCGACGATATCCTCGAAAGCCGCGGCAAGGCGGACGACGTGTCGAAGGGATGAAGGGTGCCCGCCCTGTCAGCGGGGCGGTGCATGATTTGACATTGTGAAGGCGAAGGGTCTGCCCTAAGCTTTCCAATAAGGCGCATGTGGCCCGTCGGCCCGATACGAAAGATGGCAGAGGTTACGATGGCGAACAACTCGGGCAGCGACAGCAAGAATACCCTTTACTGCTCGTTCTGCGGCAAAAGCCAGCACGAGGTGCGCAAGCTGATTGCGGGTCCGACCGTGTTCATCTGCGACGAATGTGTTGAGCTTTGCATGGACATCATCCGCGAGGAAACGAAAACCTCGGGCCTGAAATCCTCGGACGGTGTGCCCACCCCGCGTGAGATCTGCAAGGTTCTGGATGACTATGTGATCGGCCAGATTCATGCCAAGCGCGTGCTGTCGGTTGCGGTGCACAACCATTACAAGCGCCTGAATCATTCGTCCAAGACTGATATCGAACTGTCGAAATCCAACATCCTGCTGATCGGCCCGACCGGCTGCGGCAAGACGCTGCTTGCCCAGACGCTGGCGCGGATTCTGGATGTTCCCTTCACCATGGCCGATGCCACCACCCTGACCGAAGCCGGTTACGTGGGGGAAGATGTTGAGAACATCATCCTCAAGCTTCTGCAGGCCAGTGAATACAATGTCGAACGCGCACAGCGCGGGATCGTCTATATTGACGAGGTCGACAAGATCACCCGCAAGTCCGACAATCCGTCGATCACCCGCGATGTGTCGGGCGAAGGCGTGCAGCAGGCGCTTTTGAAGATCATGGAAGGCACCATTGCCTCGGTGCCGCCACAGGGCGGGCGCAAGCATCCGCAGCAGGAATTCCTGCAGGTGGATACGACCAATATCCTGTTCATCTGTGGCGGTGCCTTTGCCGGGCTGGAAAAGATTATCGCGCAGCGCAACAAGGGCTCCGGCATCGGGTTTGGTGCCGATGTGAAAGACCCCGATGCGCGGGGGGCGGGCGAGTTGTTCATGGAACTGGAGCCGGAGGATCTGCTGAAATTCGGCCTTATCCCCGAATTTGTCGGCCGTCTGCCGGTGATCGCGACGCTGACCGACCTCGATGAGGCGGCCCTGGTGACGATCCTGACCGAGCCGAAGAATGCCCTTGTCAAACAGTACCAGCGCCTGTTCGAGATCGAGGGCGTCAAGCTGACCTTCACTGCCGATGCCCTTGTCGCCATCGCCAAGCGCGCCATCAGGCGCAAGACAGGCGCGCGGGGCCTGCGCTCGATCATGGAGGATATCCTGCTGGATACCATGTTCGAACTGCCCGGACGGGACGGCGTGGAAGAGGTGGTGGTGAACGAGGAAGCCGTGAAAAGCGGGGTAAAGCCGCTGATGATTTTCACCGAAGCGCCGAAAAGCAAGGAAAAAGTCACGGCAAGATGATCTGTCCGGGGTCCGCCCGCTATCAGGACGGCGGCCATCTGCCGGGCGCGCACGGGACCGCCCCCGGGGCAGGTCTTTCGCGAAACGCTGACAGATCGGGCCTTGCCCCGCAGGTGCCGGTCATACCCCCTAGACCTTGCCACCGCCTTCGGCCATATCAGGCCAAACAGCCGGAGACCGCGCCATGTCCTTCCTGAAGCGCCTTGTGACCTGGTGGAACAGCCAGACGCTGGGCACCCAGATCTTCACGGCGCGTCGCGGCGTGAAGGTGGGCGAGGATGCGCAGGGCAACATCTATTACCGGACGTCTGACGACAGGAAGCGCTGGGTCATCTACAACGGCGAAATGGAAGCAAGCCGCGTCAGCGCCGACTGGCATGGCTGGCTGCACTTCACCCGGGATCAGACACCTGTCGAAGCGCCGCCGAAAAAGAAGGCCTGGGAAAAACCGCATCAGGAGAATCTGACCGGAACGATGGCCGCCTATGCGCCCCCCGGTTCGATCCGCAGACCCGATCCGGTGGCGCGGCGCGATTACGAGGCATGGCAACCGGAATAATGGCTGAAAATCCGTCAGAAGTCATTGCAGGTGCTGCGGTTCTGGCCGCCGCTGTCGGCTTTTTGGTTTACGCCGGGCAAAGCACCGGTTTTACCGGCAATGCCGCCAGTTATCCGCTGGTCGCGAGTTTTCGTTCGGTCGATGGGGTGACGGTGGGCACCGATGTGCGTCTTGCCGGCGTCAAGGTGGGCACCGTGACGGCGCTGAAGCTTAACCCGCAAACCTTCTTCGCCGATGCCACGATTTCGGTGCGCAATGACGTGCTGATCCCCGATGACAGCACCGTTCTGGTCTCGTCCGAAGGTTTGCTGGGGGGCAGCTTTATCGAATTGCAGCCTGGCGGGTCCCTGGAAAACCTTGGTCCGGGCGATGAGATTGAAGACACCCAAGGGGCCGTCAGCGTGATTGCCCTGCTGATGAAATTCGTCGGCGGATCGGGGTCGCAGACCCCCGCACCCGCCGAATGACGCGCCTTGCCCTTTTGCTGTGCGTTCTGGCCCTGCCGGCCCTGGCGCAGACAACTGCCATTGCCCAGGCCCCGGGCGGTGTCGTGCGCTGGCTGGACAAGGTGTCGGGTGATCTGGCGGACATCGATCTGGCCCGGGGGCAAAGCGTGGTCAAGGGCAGGCTGACCATCCAGCTTGATGAATGCCGCTATCCCTATGACGACCCGGCGTCGAATGCCTATGCCCATCTGACCGTGGTTGACAGCCTGAACCAGAACACGCCGGTCTTTTCCGGCTGGATGATTGCCAGCAGTCCGGCGCTGAGCGCGATGGACCATCCGCGTTATGACGTGTGGATATTGCGCTGCGATACCGATGCGGCCGTGGGCGAATAGCCGGGCGGATCAAAGGTCGCCGTCTGGCGCAGCGCCGCAGCCAAAAGGGTGCGGTATTCGGCGCGGCTGATCTCGACCGCGCCAAGGGATGCCAGATGGGCGGTCAGGAACTGCGTGTCAAACAGCGTGAAACCGCCCGCGCGCAACCGGTCCACCAGCCAGGCAAGGGCCACTTTCGACGCATCCCTGCGGCGCGAGAACATGCTTTCACCGAAAAACGCGGCACCCAGCGCCACGCCGTACGCGCCGCCGATCAGCGCATCCGCGTCCCAGACCTCCAGCGAATGGGCATAACCGGCCCTGTGCAGGGCAAGGTAGAGCAAAAAGATGTCGTCGTTGATCCAGGTCTCATCCCGCCCGGCACAGCCCTGAACCACGCCGGCAAAGTCGCTGTCGGTTCGAATTGCATAATCCGAATGCAACAGGCGCCGGCGCAGGGACCGGGAAATGTGGAACCGGTTCAGGGGGATGATCCCGCGCCGCTTCGGGTCGATCCAGTGGATCGACGGATCGTCGCGGCTTTCCGCCATGGGAAAGATGCCGGCCGCATAGGCCCGCAGCAGAATATCGGGCGTGATCGCCGGGCCTGTCATATCGGGGGGCTGCCCGGTCCGGACCGCCCGGCGATGATGCCCGTCCCGGTCAGCCAAGCTGCCTTGCCAGCCATTTTTCCAGCCAGTGGATGTTGTAATCCCCGTTCTGGATGTCCGGCTCTGCCAGCAGGGCATGGAACAGCGGCACCGTGGTTTCGACACCGTCCACGATCAGCTCGCCCAGCGCCCGGCGCAACCGTGCCAACGCTTCGGGACGGTCGCGCCCGTGGACAATCAGCTTGCCGATCAGGCTGTCGTAATAGGGCGGAATCGAATAGCCGCCGTACAGCGCCGAATCCATCCGCACACCCAGGCCCCCCGGTGCATGGAACACCTTCACCTTGCCGGGGCAGGGCGCGAAGTTTGGCAGCTTTTCGGCGTTGATCCGCACTTCAATGGCATGACCGTTGATCTCCAGCTCGTCCTGGGTGAACGATATCGGCAGGCCCGAGGCGACACGGATCTGCTCGCGCACCAGATCAATGCCAAAGATTGCCTCTGTCACCGGATGCTCGACCTGAAGGCGCGTGTTCATTTCGATGAAGTAGAACTGGCCATCCTCGAACAGGAATTCGACAGTGCCCGCCCCGATGTAGTTGATCCGGGCGACCGCATCGGCACAGACCTTGCCGATCCGCGCGCGCATCGCGTCGGTGATCGCCGGTCCCGGCGCCTCTTCGAACACCTTCTGGTGGCGGCGCTGCAGGGAACAGTCGCGCTCGCCCAGATGCACCGCATGTCCCTTGCCGTCACCGAAGACCTGGATCTCGATGTGACGCGGGCGCTGCAGGTATTTCTCGATATAGACCTCGTCATTGCCGAAGGCCGCCTTCGCTTCGGACCGGGCGGTGCGGAAGGCAATCTCCAGCTCTGACGCCGTCTGCGCCACCTTCATGCCGCGCCCGCCGCCGCCCGCAGTGGCCTTGATGATCACCGGATAGCCGATGGACGCCGCAACCGCGCTGGCATTTTCGAAATCCGCGACCCCGCCGTCCGATCCCGGCACGACCGGAATGCCCAGGGCCTTTGCGGTCTCCTTGGCGGTGATCTTGTCGCCCATGATGCGGATATGTTCGGCCGAGGGCCCGATGAAGACGATGTCATGATCTTCCAGCGCCTGGGCGAAGGCCGCGTTTTCGCTCAGAAAGCCATATCCCGGATGGACCGCGTCTGCCCCGGTGATCTCGCAGGCCGAAATGATCGCGGCCTTGTTCAGATAGCTTTCTGCCGATGGGGCTGGCCCGATGCATACGCTTTCGTCAGCCATACGCACATGCATGGCATCGGCATCGGCCGTGGAATGCACCGCGACCGAGGTGATGCCCATTTCGCGGCAGGCACGGATCACGCGCAGGGCAATCTCGCCGCGATTGGCGATCAGGATCTTGTCGAACATCGGGGCCCTGTCCTTTGCCGCGCTCATTCGATGATCATCAGCGGCGCGCCGTATTCCACCGGGCTGCCATCTTCGACAACGATGCGGCGCACCGTTCCCGCACGCGGGGCCGGGATATGGTTCATGGTCTTCATCGCCTCGATGATCAGAACCGTCTGGCCTTCGGTCACCTGCGTGCCGATGGCCACAAATGGTGTCGCCCCCGGTTCGGCTGACAGATAGACCGTACCCACCATCGGCGAGGTGACGGCACCCGGATGCTGTGCGGGATCTTCGGTGTGGGCCGCAGCGGGCGCCGCCGCCGGTCCGGCGGCAGGTGCCGCGGGCGCATGGGGCAGCGGGGCAGGGGCCGCCGCATGGGTTGCGACGATATTCGCCTGCTTGACCACCCGCACATCAAGGCTGTCATCCTCGCCATATTCGCGCTTCACCGAAAGCTCGGTCAGACCGTTCTTGTTCAGCAACTCGGCAAGCGCCTGGATAAAGGCGACGTCCGCGTCGGTGGAATGTTTGCTCATGCCGTCCTCTGAGGGGTTCTTTTGCTGGCTTTTGGTGTTTGGTCCTGCACGGTCCCCGCAGGCTGGGCGAAGCCATGGCTGGGCCGCTTATACGCGACGGCGTCCGGGGTGAAAAGCGCCAGTTGCAGGGCATTCAAAGGGGGGAAACTGCCGGAATCCCGGGCGGCCCCGGACAAAAGCGGGGGCACCCCCGCCCGCAGAATATTTACCGTTTGATAAAAAAACCTGCCTGTGGCAGCCTTTGTGGCAAAGGCCATTGCCAATGGGGGTGCATCTTGTCCAACAGCCCGCTTACGCCCGGCGTGGTGCCGGGGCGCCTGCCCGCCGCCAGCTACCGCGAACACTTTGCCGACAAGGAGCCTGCCCTTGACCGGCACGAGGCGCATGTCGCAGCGGACCGCTGTTATTTCTGCCATGATGCGCCCTGCATCACGGCCTGTCCCACCTCGATCGACATTCCCTTGTTCATCCGCCAGATTGCCACGGGCACACCCGAGGCGGCGGCGCGCACGATCTTTGAGCAGAATATCCTGGGCGGCATGTGCGCCCGCGTCTGTCCGACGGAACAGCTTTGCGAAGAAGCCTGCGTGCGCGAGGCCGCCGAGGGCAAGCCTGTGGAAATCGGCCGGTTGCAGCGCTTTGCCACCGACAGTCTGATGGCGCAGGGCGTGCATCCCTTTATCCGCAGCGCCCCCACCGGCAAGCGGGTGGCCGTTGTCGGTGCCGGCCCCGCCGGTCTTGCCGCAGCCCACCGGCTGGCCCTGCACGGCCATGAGGTCACGCTGTATGACGCCCGGCCGAAGGCGGGCGGGCTGAACGAATACGGCATTGCCGCCTACAAGGCCCCGAACGACTTTGCCCAGGTCGAGGTGAACTGGCTTTTGTCGATCGGGGGCATCCGCGTGGAAACCGGCCGCGCGCTGGGGCGCGACCTGACGCTGGAGGATCTGCGGTCGTCTTTTGACGCGGTGTTTCTGGGCATCGGCCTTGCGGGCGTCAATGCCCTGCGCGCCGAGGGCGAAGACCGCAGCCATGTTCAGGACGCCGTCGATTTCATCGCCACCCTGCGCCAGTGCGAAGACAAGGCCAGCCTGCCCATCGGGCGTGACGTGGTGGTGATCGGCGGCGGCATGACGGCGGTTGACGCGGCGGTGCAGTCAAAGCTTCTGGGGGCCGAGACGGTGACGATCGTCTATCGCCGCGGGCAGGATCAGATGAGCGCCTCGGGGCATGAGCAATCTCATGCCACGTCAAAGGGCGTGCGGATCATCACCGGGGCGGCACCGCTGCGGGTGCTGGGCAACGGCGCGGTGACGGGCGTGGAGTTCGCCTATACGGCCGATGGCCCCGATGGCCTGCGCCTGACGTCTGAGACCTTCGTGCTCAAGGCAGATCAGGTCTTCAAGGCCATTGGCCAGACCCTGCGCGGCGCGCCTGCCGCGCTGCGGCTGGACGGCGGCAAGATCGCCGTCACCGGGGCCGGGCGGACATCGCTGCCCGGCGTCTGGGCAGGTGGGGACTGTGCGGCGGGCGGCAATGACCTGACCGTGACGGCCGTTGCCGAAGGCCGCGATGCGGCAGAAGATATCCACGCAGCGCTGATGGCCGCACCATGACCGCAGCCGCTTGCAGCTTTGTCGCGGGGCCGCTAGGCAGCGGGGTGTCATCGCCAAGGGCATTGCATGGACGCGCTCATCGACCGTTTGATCGGGTTTCTCGAAGCCAACCGGGACTGGGCCTTCTGGATCGCCCTGGTCTTTGCGGCGGCAGAGAATACCGCCTTTCTGTCCATCGCCATTCCTTCAACCGCCATTCTGGTGGGCGTGGGCGCGCTGGTGGCCACCGGCGCGCTTGGCTTTCCCCCGATCTTCTTCGGGGCGGCGCTGGGTGCGGTCATCGGCTCCACCTTTTCGTGGTGGCTGGGAATGCGCTATGGCGACCGCATCCTGTCGCTCTGGCCGCTGCGCGATCATCCCGATCTGGTGGACCGCGGGCGGGACAGCTTTGCGAAATGGGGGCCCCTGGCCATCATCATCGGGCATTTCTTCGGCCCGCTGCGCCCCGTGGTCTTTCTGATGTGCGGCATGGCCGCGATGCCGTTCTGGTGGTTCCAGCTGTTCAACGTGACCGGATCGGTCGCCTGGGCCTTCATCGTGCCGAAAACCGGCGAGGTCGGCGGCCTGATCATCGGCTGGATCTGGTCGCTGTTCGGGGCCTGACGGCCCCGCTTTCCCTGTCTGCATCCCCGATCCGCACCTGCGCCGCCCCCCGGCGGCGCGCGCGTCGCCTGTCATAGGAGGCTTCCATGGCCGATCTGCGTTCCGACTTCATTGGCATCAAATCCCCCAACCCCTTCTGGCTGGCCTCGGCCCCGCCGACGGACAAGGAATACAACGTCCGCCGTGCATTCGAGGCCGGCTGGGGCGGCGTGGTCTGGAAAACGCTAGGTTCCGAAGGCCCGCCCATCGTCAACGTCAACGGCCCGCGCTATGGTGCCGTCTGGGGGGCCGACCGCCGCCTGCTGGGCCTGAACAACATCGAACTGATCACCGACCGCCCGCTGGAGGTGAACCTGCGCGAGATCAAGGCGGTCAAGCGCGACTGGCCCGACCGTGCCATGATCATCAGTCTGATGGTGCCCTGTGATGAGGAGTCCTGGAAAGACATCCTGACGCGCATCGAAGATACCGGGGCCGACGGGGTGGAGCTGAACTTTGGCTGTCCGCATGGCATGGCCGAACGCGGCATGGGATCTGCCGTGGGGCAGGTGCCCGAATACATCGAAATGGTGACGCGCTGGGTCAAGCAGTATTCCCGCATGCCCTGCATCGTAAAGCTGACGCCCAACGTCACCTTGATCCTGCCGCCGGCCATGGCGGCGCATCGCGGCGGGGCCGATGCCGTGTCGCTGATCAACACGGTCAAGTCGATCACCAATGTCGATCTTGATGCCTTCTCGCCCTTCCCGATGATCGACGGCAAGGGCAGCCACGGCGGCTATTGCGGCCCGGCGGTGAAGCCCATCGCGCTGAACATGGTGGCCGAGATTGCCCGGAACCGGGAAACCCGCACCCTGCCCATTTCCGGCATCGGCGGGGTCACGACCTGGCGTGATGCGGCGGAATTCCTGGCGCTGGGGGCGGGCAATGTGCAGGTCTGCACGGCGGCGATGACCTATGGCTTCAAGATCGTGCAGGAAATGATTTCCGGCCTGTCGCAGTACCTGGATGAAAAGGACATGGCCCTGTCCGACCTGATCGGGCGTGCCGTGCCCAATTTCGTCGAATGGCAGGACCTGAACCTGAACTACGTGACCAAGGCCCGGATCAACCCCGATACCTGCATCGGCTGCGGCCGCTGTTATGCCGCCTGCGAAGACACCAGCCACCAGGCCATCGCGATGAAGCCGGGTCGCGTGTTCGAGGTGATCGATGCCGAATGCGTGGCCTGCAACCTGTGCGTCAACGTCTGCCCGGTGGAGGATTGCATCACCATGGAAGAACTGCCGCTGGGTGCGCTGGACCCGCGCACGGGGCGCAAGGTGACAGGGTACGGAAACTGGACGGAACATCCGAACAATCCCGCTGCGGTGAAGGCGGCGGAGTAGGGATTGTCTGCGGTACGGCCTGCGGATCACCCGCCCTGTTGCAGAGGCCTGACAGGGTGCTGACATGCAGTCCGGCCGCCTTCCGGGCCGGAGGATCTCTGCATTGCGGCAAAAGGGCTTGCCGTTTTCTGCGGGCCGGGCAGCGGCCCGCGTTTTCCGGCCCGGTTCACCGCAGGTCAGGGACCACCGCGCATGGGGGCCGGTCCCCCAGCGCCGGAACGGTGACCCCGGCCTGACCGTGCGGCGCGTGCGGACGGGGTTCTCGGCTTCCGTTCCGGCAGCCCGGGCACTTGGCACTTCCTGCGCCGCTTGTTAGACCCCGCTCGGCAGCGCAACAGCGGACAATCCCATGCAGGCCCCGGCCCCGTCCCGTCACGCGGTGACCTTCGTTCTGATCACCGTGCTCTTGGACATGGTGGGCTTCGGCCTGATCATGCCGGTCCTGCCCGGGCTGATCGAAGAGGTGCAGGGCGTGGGCCTGGCGGATGCCGCCTTGATTGGCGGCTGGATGCTTTTCGCCTTTTCCATCATGCAATTCGCCTTCAGCCCGCTGATGGGCAACCTGAGCGACCGGTTCGGGCGCCGGCCCCTGCTGCTGCTGTCTATTTTCGGGCTGTTCGTCGATTACCTGTTTTCCGCCTTTGCCCCGTCGGTCTTCTGGCTGTTCGTCGGGCGGGTCGTGGCGGGGCTGTGCGGGTCATCCTATGTCATTGCCAATGCCTATATCGCCGATGTGACGCCGCCCGAAGGGCGGGCAAAGGCCTATGGGCTGATGGGGGCGGCCTTTGGCGTGGGGTTCGTCCTTGGCCCGGCGATCGGCGGGCTTCTGGGCGAATTCGGCACGCGGGTGCCGTTCTTCGTCGCCGCCGGATTGGCCGCCTGCAACCTTGTCTATGGCTGGTTCGTGCTGCCGGAAACGCTTGCCCCGGACAAGCGCCGTGCCTTTGAGTGGCGCCGCGCCAATCCCTTCGGCACGCTGGCCGTGTTCCGGCGCTATACCGGTGTGCTGCCGCTGTGCGGGGTGCTGTTCATCTACTTCTTCGCCAGCTCGGTCTATCCGGCGATCTGGCCCTTCTGGGGCATGGCGAAATTCGACTGGAGCGTGGCCATGGTGGGGGTGTCGCTGGCGGCCTTCGGCCTGATCACCGCGTTCTTTCAGGGCGTGCTGACCGGCCCGCTGGTGGCCCGCTTTGGCGAGTATCGCGTGGCGCTGTTCGGGCTGATCATCGCGGCGGTCTCGGCGGCGGGCTACGGGCTGGTGGGCACGCTGGCCGGGGTGCTGATTCTGCTGGTGATCCATGGGCCGGAAGGCTTTGTGCATCCGATGCTGACCGCGATGCTGTCCAGGGCCGTGCCGGAAGATGCCCAAGGCGAATTGCAGGGCGGACTTTCATCGGTCATGAACATCGCCATGCTGCTGGGCACTGTGGTGTTTTCGCAAATCTTCGGGCATTTCATGCAGCCGGATGCGTTCATCCAGTCACCGGATGTTGCGATGTATGTGGCGGCGGCGGTGCTGGTGCTGGCCTTGGCGCTGTTTGTGGCGACGGCGCGGGCGCATTCGCAGGACCGGACCCGGGGAGCGGATTGATGGACGTCTTCACAGGCAGCTTCACCCAGCAAGAGCCGATTCCCGACGAGGGCATCGCAGCGGCGCTGGCCGTGCTGCGCCACGGGCGGCTGCACCGCTACAATACGGCACCCGGCGAAATCGCCGAGACGGCCGCGCTGGAAGAAGACTTCGCGCGTCTGGTGGGGGCGAAATACTGTCTGGCCGTGGCCTCGGGCGGCTATGCCATGGCAACGGCGCTGCGCGCGCTGGGTGTCGGTCATGACGATGCCGTGCTGTCAAACGGCTTTACCCTGGCCCCGGTGCCCGGTGCCATTGCCGCCGTGGGCGCGCGGCCGGTGTTTGTCGAGGTGACGGAAGACCTGACGATCGACCTCGATGATCTGGCGGCGAAAATCGCCGCCTCGGGCGCGCGGGTGCTGCTGCTGAGCCATATGCGCGGCCATATCTGCGACATGGACCGGCTGATGGCGATCTGCGATGCCGCCGCCGTGACGGTGATCGAGGATTGCGCCCACACCATGGGGGCGCGGTTCCGGGGCGTGCCATCGGGGCGGCACGGGCGGATGGGGTGCTATTCGACGCAGACCTACAAGCATGCCAATTCCGGCGAGGGCGGCCTTCTGGTGTCGGATGACGCCCGGGCGATGGCGCGGGCGATTCTGCTGTCGGGCAGCTACATGCTTTATGCCCGTCACCGGGCCGCCCCGCCGCCCGAAGCCTTTGAGGCGCTGCGGTTCGAGGTTCCGAACATCTCGGGCCGGATGGACAATCTGCGGGCCGCGATCCTGCGCCCGCAGCTTGCCACGCTGGACGACCGGGTGGGGCGGTGGGCAACCCTGTACCGCCGGCTTGAGGCAGAGCTTGCCGGAACCCCCGGCCTGACGCTGATCCCCCGGCAGGCGGACGAGCATTTCGTGGGATCATCGTTCCAGTTCCTGCTGCAGGACTGGCCGCCGCTGCGGATCGGCAGCGTCATTGCGCGCTGTGCCGCGCGGGGGGTGGAACTGAAGTGGTTCGGCGCGGCCGATCCGGTGGCCTTCACCTCGCGCTATGATCACTGGCGCTATGCCAGGCCGGCGCCGCTGCCCCGCACCGACCGCGTGCTGGCTGGGCTGATCGACATGCGCCTGCCGCTGACCTTCACGCCGGACGACGCGGCGCTGATCGGGCGGATCGTGAAGGCCGAGGTGAGCGCGGTCTTCCAGGGGGCCGAAGAGGTGCCCGCAGCGGTGCCGCTGGGTGACTGACCGGCAGGCCTGCCGCTGTGCCCGCAGCCTGTTGCGCCCGCCTGTCGCGCTGCTTGCGCACCCGGCGCAGCGGGGCCGCAGAGCGCGCCCGACGGTCTGCGCCGTAGGGCGATGCCGCAGCGCCGCGCCGGCTGCGACACAGGGCCGCGAAACGCCGCTTTCCCGTGCAGGGTCATGACGATCCTTGCTATTTCGGGTCATTGCGGGGTGGCCTTCGGTTGACCCGGCCCGGGGGGCAGAGTAAAGGGATCACACGCCGGAAAAGCGCCGCCGACCGCGCCGCCGCCCGTTTTGCCAGCCGATGGAGCCCCCGCGTGGACGCATCTCTTCGAGACTACCTGCCGATCCTGATCCTGCTTGCGGTTGCGGTCGGGCTGGGGCTGGTGCTGATCCTGGCGGCCGCCGTGCTGGCCGTGCGCAACCCGGACCCGGAAAAGGTCTCGGCCTATGAATGCGGCTTCAACGCCTTTGACGACGCGCGGATGAAGTTCGACGTGCGGTTCTACCTAGTCTCGATCCTGTTCATCATTTTCGACCTTGAGGTGGCCTTCCTGTTCCCCTGGGCGGTGGCGTTCCAGGATGTGTCGATGCTGGGTTTCTGGTCGATGATGGTGTTCCTGGGCATCCTGACGGTCGGATTTGCCTATGAATGGAAGAAGGGGGCGCTGGAATGGGAGTGATGTCTGGCGCGGTTCCGCCCCCCGTGGCGGCAGAGGCGGCAACCCAGGCGCTGAACGCCGGGTTGCAGGACAAGGGGTTTCTTTTGACCTCTTCCGAAGACATCATCAACTGGGCGCGGACCGGGTCGCTGCACTGGATGACCTTCGGCCTGGCCTGCTGTGCGGTCGAGATGATGCATACCTCGATGCCGCGCTATGATGTCGAACGCTACGGCGTGGCACCGCGCGCCAGCCCGCGCCAGTCCGACGTGATGATCGTGGCCGGAACCCTGACCAACAAGATGGCCCCGGCCCTGCGCAAGGTCTACGACCAGATGCCGGAGCCGCGCTATGTGATCAGCATGGGGTCCTGCGCCAATGGCGGGGGCTATTACCATTACAGCTATTCCGTGGTGCGCGGCTGCGACCGCATCGTGCCGGTGGACATCTATGTTCCCGGCTGTCCGCCCACGGCCGAGGCGCTGCTCTATGGCATCCTGCAGTTGCAGCGCAAGATCCGCCGCACCGGCACCATCACCCGCTAGGAGGGCTGCCATGGCCGAGGCCGACCTGTCCATCGCCAGCGACCGCCGCGCCCGGTCACGTGAGGCGCTGGCCGAGCTTGCCGCGCATATCGAGCTTCGCCGCCCCGGTGCCGTGGCGCGCAGCGAGATTGCCCATGGCGAGTTGACCCTACATGTGCCGCTGACGGGTCTTGTGCAGCTTGTCGAATTCCTCAAGGCCGATCAGGGCTGCCGCTTTTCCACGCTGGTCGATATCACGGCCATCGACCATCCTGACCGCGCCGCGCGCTTTGATCTGGTTTATCACCTGCTGTCGATGTACCAGAACCATCGCATCCGGCTGAAGGTGGCGGTGCAGGACAGCGACATGGTGCCTTCGGTCACCGGCGTTCATCCATCGGCCAACTGGTTTGAACGCGAGGTTTTCGACATGTTCGGCATCCTCTTCTCGGGGCATCCGGACCTGCGGCGCATCCTGACCGATTACGGGTTTCGCGGCCACCCGCTGCGCAAGGATTTCCCGACCACGGGCTATACCGAGGTGCGCTATGACGAGGCGCGCAAGCGCGTGGTCTACGAGCCGGTGAAGCTGGTGCAGGAATACCGGCAGTTCGATTTCATGAGCCCGTGGGAGGGTGCGCAATACATCCTTCCCGGCGATGACAAGGCGAAGTGAGCGCATGATGGACGGAAGCTTTGACGACGCGCTGACGGGCGAGCAGAAGATCCGCAACTTCAACCTGAACTTCGGGCCGCAACACCCTGCGGCGCATGGTGTTTTGCGCCTTGTGCTGGAGCTGGACGGCGAGATTGTGGAACGCTGCGACCCCCATATCGGGCTGCTGCACCGCGGCACCGAAAAGCTGATGGAAAGCCGCACCTACCTGCAGAACCTGCCCTATTTCGACCGGCTGGATTATGTGGCCCCGATGAACCAGGAACATGCCTGGTGCCTGGCCATCGAAAAGCTGACGGGGGTGGTCGTGCCGCGCCGCGCCAGCCTGATCCGCGTTTTGTTCTGCGAGATCGGGCGGGTGCTGAACCACCTGCTGAACGTGACCACCCAGGCGATGGATGTGGGCGCGCTGACGCCGCCGCTGTGGGGGTTCGAGGAACGCGAAAAGCTGATGGTGTTCTATGAACGGGCATCGGGTGCCCGGCTTCATGCCGCCTATTTCCGCCCCGGCGGCGTGCATCAGGACCTGACGCCAAAGCTGCTGGAAGATATCGACCAATGGGCAGCGGAATTTCCGCGCGTGCTGGACGATATCGACGGGCTTTTGACCGACAACCGCATCTTCAAGCAGCGCAATGCCGATATCGGCGTGGTGACGGAAGAGGATATCCAGGCCTGGGGCTTTTCCGGTGTCATGGTGCGCGGATCGGGCCTGGCCTGGGACCTGCGCCGCAGCCAGCCCTATGAATGCTATGACGAATTCGATTTCAGGATTCCGGTGGGCAAGAACGGCGATTGCTATGACCGCTATCTGTGCCGGATGCAGGAAATGCGCGAGTCGACCTCGATCATCCGGCAGGCGATTGCCAGGCTGCGGGTGGAGCCGGGCGATATCCTGGCACGCGGCAAGATCACCCCGCCGAAACGGGGCGAGATGAAAACCTCGATGGAGGCGCTGATCCATCACTTCAAGCTTTACACCGAAGGCTTCCATGTGCCCGCGGGCGAGGTTTATGCGGCGGTGGAGGCACCGAAGGGCGAATTCGGCGTCTATCTGGTGGCCGACGGCACCAACCGCCCCTACCGCGCCAAGCTGCGGGCACCGGGGTTCCTGCACCTGCAGGCGATGGACCATATCTGCAAGGGCCACCAACTGGCCGATGTGAGTGCGATCATCGGGACGATGGATGTTGTTTTTGGGGAGATCGACAGATGAGGCTAATTGGTGTCACCGTTTTGTGCTTGGGCATGGTGCCCTGCGCGGCTCTGTCCGAGGGCGGGTTCATAGTGGGCGAGTCCGATTTCGTCTATTCATCCGACCTTGCAATCGCTGGTTTCGAGACCTTCGCGACCTCCGGCGCTTCGCGCGACATCTACGGGATGCGAAAGGGGGATGACATGTACCTTTGCTATCTCGCCGACACGGCCGAGCTTCAGCAACAAAGGCAGGCCGTTCTTCTTCAGGAAATAGCGGGTAAGACACCTGATCGCACGATCCCGAACATCCCGGTGATCTGTGTATTGACACAATAGGGACAACCGATGCTCCGCCGCCTTCACCCACACCAGCCCGCGTCCTTTGCCTTCACGCCCGCTAACCTGGCGTGGGCGCAGGGGCAGATCAGCAGGTCCCCTGACAGTTGGTTGAAGGAACATACCCGTCGCCTGCCGTCCGGGATAGCCTTGCCTATCCGGCAGAAGGTGGGTGCCGTGCAGGGCGGATCAGGAAACGCACCGCGTTTCCCCGCCCTGCAAGAGACCACGCACCCACAGGACCGTTTCCCCAAGCGCAACGAAGGCCAGCGCCCGGCCCGGCGGGGGCGAAGCGCCCGCCATGGGCGGGGCGGGCGCTGGCCGGGGGCTTTGGCCCCCGGCGGGTGTGCGGCACGCGCAGCGCGTGGCCGGGGCGATGGCCCCGGCCAGAGCAAGGGGAGCGGGAAAGATATCCTTTTCTTCCGGTCAGGCAGCCAGGGGTACCGGCACTTTGCTGCGGCATTCCAAAGGGGTACCAGTGATCGGTCCTTTGGAGGACTTGTTGGTGACATGCCCATCATCGTCCGTCTGCAACACTGTGTGATCCGCATGTATTTCAAGGGCCACAACCCGCCGCATTTTCACATCGACACGCCCGAGCAGGGCGCATTGATGGCGATCAGGACGCTTGAGGTGATCGACGGCAGTGTCGACGCACGTGCCCTGCGGGAGGCGAAGGATTGGGCGAAAGCAAATAATGACCGCCTTTTGCGACGCATGGAGGGAGTTCAATCCATGAAGATACCGAATGTGCGCCTTCGGGGTGTGGAGCCGCTGGCGACGGGCACGTTGCGACTGACCTGGGATGACGGCGTCACCCGAGATGTGGACGTGACTGGATGGATGCAGCGCAATCCGTTGCTCAAGATGCTGAATGACCCGGATGTCTTCCGCGACGTCTCGCTGGTGAACAACGGCGGCGGTGTTGAGTGGGCGAATGGCGCGGATTTCTGCGCGCAGGCGCTCCGCCTGCTGTCGGACGAACAGATCGAAGCCAAGACAAGGTTGACCGCCTGATGCTCCGCCGCCTTCACCATGACCAGCCTGCGTCCTTTGCCTTCACCCCGGCCAACCTCGCCTGGGCGCAGGGGCAGATCACCAAATACCCGGCGGGCCGTCAGGCCAGTGCCATCATTCCGCTCCTGTGGCGCGCGCAGGAGCAGGAGGGCTGGCTAACCCGCCCCGCCATCGAACATATCGCCGACATGCTGGGCATGGCCCATATCCGGGCGCTGGAAGTGGCGACATTTTACTTCATGTTCCAGCTTTCCCCGGTGGGGTCGGTGGCGCATGTGCAGGTCTGCGGCACCACATCCTGCATGATCTGCGGCGCGGAAGAGTTGATTGCCGTCTGCCGCGAAAAGATCGCGCCCAAGGCGCACCAGCTTTCCCCCGATGGCCGCTTCACGTGGGAAGAGGTGGAATGCATGGGGGCCTGCGCCAATGCGCCCATGGCCCAGATCGGCAAGGATTACTACGAGGACCTGACGGCAGACAGGCTGCGCGGGCTGATCGACCGTTTTGCGGCCGGAGAGGTGCCGGTGCCGGGGCCGCAGAACGGCCGCTATGCCAGTGAACCGGTCACCGGGCTGACCGCTCTGAAGGAATTCGATTCGGGCCGCAGGCAGTACAATGCCTCGGCCCAGGCGGCGGTCGATCTGAAGGATACGGTGCGGCGGATCGACGGCACCGAAGTGCCGCTGCGGACGCCCTGGCTGGGCCAGGCCGCAGCCCCTGCCAAGACCAAGGCCCCCGGCAAGACGAAGGCGGCGGCAAAGACGACGAAGGACTGAACCGGAACCGGCCAGTGCAGGCCAAAGGGAAGGGAGACGACCGATGATTGCAGAAAACAAACAGACGCCCCTGCTTGCAGGCTGGGTGATTGCCGCAGCCGCCGGCCTTGTGGCTGCCGCGGTATCCTATGTTGTCGTGGGCCTGAGCCCCCTGCAGTGCTGCTTTGTCGGCGCGCTGATCTTCGCGGTCGTCGGGCTGATCCTTGGCCTGCCGGGGCGCGTTCAGGTCGCAAGCGGCGAGCCGGTGGACACCGCCCTGCGCCCGGTGAATCCGCAGCCGCTGGCCGCTGCCGCCCCGCTTCATGCGCCTGCCCCGGCTGCCGCGCCCTCTGCCACGCCCCTGGCGCCGCGCCGTCCCGCCGGGTTGACCGGCGCGCGCAGCGGGGCTGCCGATGACCTGAAGCGCATCAAGGGGGTCGGGCCGAAGCTTGAGCAACTCTGCCACAGCCTGGGCTTTTTTCACTTCGATCAGATCGCCGCCTGGACGGCGGATGAGATTGCCTGGGTGGACGAGAACCTTGAAGGCTTCAAGGGACGGGTGACGCGCGATGACTGGGTTGCGCAGGCGCGCATTCTGGCGGCGGGCGGCACCACGGAGTTTTCCGACCGGGTCGACAAAGGTGATGTGTACTGATGGCCGGATCGCAGGACCGTCACCTGGCCGGGCAGGCGCGGCTTGTCGCGATCGTCATTGCCGCGACCATGGTGCTGTGGATGGGGGCGCAGCTTTTGGGCGGTGCGCTGGGCTGGTCCCCCCGGTTCGTGTTTCTGTTCGATCTTGCCGCTTTGGCCGCCTTTGTCTGGGCGCTGGTCGTGACCACCCGCATCTGGCGCGCGCGCCGGAACAATTGAGGACCAAACGATGCTGAAGGATCAGGACCGCATCTTCACCAACCTGTACGGCATGCATGACCGCAGCCTGGCGGGGGCGAAGACGCGGGGGCACTGGAACGGAACCGCCGCGATCCTGGCGCAGGGGCGGGACCGGATCATTGATCAGGTCAAGGCCAGCGGCTTGCGCGGGCGCGGCGGGGCGGGCTTTCCCACCGGTCTGAAATGGTCCTTCATGCCAAAGGTGTCGGATGGCCGCCCGGCCTATCTGGTGGTCAATGCCGACGAATCCGAACCCGGCACCTGCAAGGACCGCGAGATCATGCGCCATGATCCGCACACCCTGATCGAGGGTTGCCTGATTGCCGGTTTCGCCATGGGGGCCCATACCGGCTACATCTACATCCGGGGCGAATACATCCGCGAGCGTGAGGCGCTGCAGGCGGCGCTGGACGAATGCTATGATGCGGGCCTACTGGGCCGGAATGCCGCAGGCTCGGGCTGGGATTTCGACCTGTATCTGCACCATGGGGCCGGGGCCTATATCTGCGGCGAGGAAACGGCGCTGCTGGAAAGCCTGGAAGGCAAAAAGGGCATGCCGCGCATGAAGCCGCCCTTTCCGGCGGGGTCGGGCCTGTATGGCTGCCCCACCACGGTGAACAATGTGGAATCGATTGCGGTGGTGCCGACCATCCTGCGGCGCGGGGCGGACTGGTTCGCCAGCTTCGGGCGGCCGAACAATACGGGCACCAAGATTTTCGGTATCTCCGGCCATGTGAATGCGCCCTGCGTGGTGGAAGAGGCGATGTCGATCCCGCTGCGCGAATTGCTGGACCGCCATTGCGGCGGCGTGCGCGGCGGCTGGAAGAACATCAAGGCGGTGATCCCAGGCGGATCATCGGTGCCGCTGCTGACGCAGGCGCAATGCGACGATGCGCTGATGGATTTCGACTGGCTGCGCGAACAACGCTCTGGCCTGGGCACGGCGGCGGTGATCGTGATGGATCAGTCCACGGATGTGATCAAGGCGATCTGGCGGCTGTCGAAGTTCTACAAGCATGAAT
This sequence comes from Rhodobacter sp., assembly GCA_020250445.1. Taxonomy (GTDB): domain Bacteria; phylum Pseudomonadota; class Alphaproteobacteria; order Rhodobacterales; family Rhodobacteraceae; genus Aliitabrizicola. The sequence goes on along the minus strand of JADCEF010000023.1, from coordinate 23,306 downwards.
CCTGCGGCCAGTGTACCCCCTGCCGCGAGGGCACGGGCTGGATGATGCGGGTGATGGACCGCCTGGTGCGTGGCGAGGCGGAAGTGGAAGAGATCGACATGCTGGTTTCCGTCACCAAACAGGTGGAAGGGCACACGATCTGTGCGCTGGGCGATGCGGCGGCTTGGCCGATTCAGGGGCTGGTGCGGGCGTTCCGGGACGAGATCGAGGATCGGATCAAGGCGCGGAAGACCGGCCGCATGGGCGCGATGGCGGCGGAGTGATGCAGGGTGTTCAGTGAATATTTCGCGCCGCTCCTCGCATTGGCGATCATGCTTTCGGCTTTGTTGATCGTGCTTTTGGCTTTGTTCATGATGGCACCGCAGCATAAGTTGTCTTGGTTATGGCGGACCGCTTGTTTGGTCGCAGCCTTGCCGCCTTTTCTGTCGATTGTGGGGCTTTTACTGATGATTTCAGGACTTTCGTCTCTAAAGTCTTTTGAGGATCTGATGCTTGTACCCCTTATTTTTTCAACATTCCTTTCGGCACCTTTTGCCGCCGCGTTCAGTCTGGCTGTTGCGGTTCGTCTGCGGAGAGCGGCATGAAGAATGCAAGGGGCATCAAGTCATGACCGCCGTGACCAAACGGCATATCCTTTCACCCGCGCACGAATGTGGCGGAGTGACGATGGCGCGGGCGGCGGTGATCTGCATGGGCGCGATGCTGGCCCTGTCCGCCTGCGGAAAGGGGCCCGAGGCGGCGCTGCAACCGATGGATCCGGGCCGCGAGAAGGTGATCGTGGAAGGCGTGGAGTTCCAGACCTTCATGCGCGACGGCCCGCCGGGCGAGCGGTTGACGCCGATGGGGGCGGTGCCGACGGCTGGTCTGGGTGTGATCGTGCGCCGGGCCGACGGGGCGGACCTTGCCAACAGCGAAGGTCGCATCTCCAAGGCAGCCGCCGAAAAAGGCTGCAACGCGGCAGGCGGCACCTTCAACAGGGCGGTGCTGGGCCGCTATGAAGGGGCGGGGACCTGGGTTTTTGACGGGGTTTGCACATGACAGGGTTGCATCTGGCAGAGCTGAACATCGGGCGGCTGCTGGCCCCCACCGACGATCCGCGCGTGGCCGAATTCATGGGCGCGCTGGACCGGGTGAATGGCCTGGGCAAGCGGATGCCGGGCTTCGTGTGGATGATGGAAGGGTCGGGTGAACCGGGAACGGGCAATACCGCGACAAAGATCGGCGGCGATCCGCAGTTCGTCTCGAACCTGTCGGTGTGGGAAAGCGTGGAAACGCTGGAGAATTTCGTCTGGAATACCGTGCACCGGGCATTCTACGAACGCCGGGCCGAATGGTTCGAGGTGCTGGGAAAGATGCATTTCGTAATGTGGCGGGTGCCCGCCGGGCACCGCCCGACGCTGGACGAAGGCCTGGCGCGGCTGGACCACCTGCAGGCGCATGGGGACAGCGACCATGCCTTTGGCTGGTCCTGGCTGAAAGAGGCGCGGCTGTACCGGCAGCACCAATGCAACCCGATGGCGGCGGAGTGATGGGCATGTGTTATGGCAATCTTGACCCGAAATTCGCATTGCAGGACGCCGAGGCGCGCCTGAAAGGCATTTCGTTTCAGTGCATTGATGAAACTGTACCCGCAGCCGGACCTGCCTCTGGGCTTGGTACATGGCTGCGTGCCGCGCTGGCGCGGCTGAGCTGGAAGGACAAGGCGCATGTCTGATCTCAAGGCAATTTCGATTGACGGCATCGTGGTTCATGTTGATCCGGCGATGACCATCATTCAGGCCGCCGAGGTTGCGGGCGTGGAAATTCCGCGCTTTTGCTATCACGAACGGCTGACGATTGCCGGGAACTGCCGGATGTGTCTGGTGGAAGTGGTCGGTGGCCCGCCCAAGCCTGCCGCGTCCTGCGCCATGCAGGTGCGCGACCTGCGCCCCGGACCCAATGGCGAACCGCCGCTGGTCAAGACCAATTCGCCGATGGTGAAAAAGGCCCGCGAGGGCGTGATGGAATTCCTGCTGATCAACCATCCGCTGGATTGCCCGATCTGCGATCAGGGCGGCGAATGCGACCTGCAGGATCAGGCCATGGCTTACGGCGTGGATTTCAGCCGCTACCGCGAGCCAAAGCGGGCCAGCGACGATCTGGATCTGGGGCCGCTGGTGGCCACGAAGATGACGCGCTGCATTTCCTGCACGCGCTGTGTGCGCTTTACCACCGAAGTGGCGGGCATCACCCAGATGGGCCAGACCGGGCGGGGCGAGGATGCCGAAATCACGTCTTACCTGAACCAGACGCTCGATTCGAACCTGCAGGGCAATATCATCGATCTGTGCCCGGTGGGCGCGCTGACGTCAAAGCCCTATGCCTTTACCGCCCGGCCATGGGAATTGTCCAAGACGGAAACCATCGATGTGATGGATGCCCTCGGGGCCAATATCCGCGTCGATACCAAGGGGCGCGAGGTGATGCGCATTCTGCCGCGCAACCATGACGGCGTGAACGAGGAATGGATTTCCGACAAGACCCGCTTTGTCTGGGACGGGCTGCGCCGGCAGCGGCTGGACCGGCCTTACCTGCGGGTTGCGGGCAAGCTGAAGCCGGTGACCTGGCCCGAGGCGCTGGCGGCGGCGGCAACAGCGATGCGGGGCAAGACCCTGGCCGGGCTGGTGGGCGATCTGGTGCCGGTCGAGGCGGCCTTTGCCCTGCGGCAGCTGGTCGAAGGGCTGGGCGGCAAGGTCGAGGCGCGCGTCGATGGCGCGAAGCTGCCCGCAGGCAACCGGTCGGCCTATGTCGGCACGGCGCGGATTGAAGATATCGATGCGGCCAAATCCATTGTCCTGATCGGCACCAACCCGCGTCTGGAATCGCCGGTGCTGAACGCGCGCATCCGCAGGGCCTGGACCTTGGGGGCGCAGGTGACGCTGGTGGGGCCGGCGGCAGACCTGACCTATGAGGTCACCCATGCCGGGCCCGGGCGCGCGGCCCTGATGCGGCTGGTAGCCGAGGCAACGCCGCTGGACAAGCCGGGGATCGTGATTGTCGGGCAGGGTGCCTTGACCGGGGCCGATGGCGAGGCGGTGTTGTCGCAGGCGATGGCGCTGGCTCAGGCCCGGGACGCGGGGCTGCTGATCCTGCACACGGCGGCGGCGCGCGTGGGCGCGCTGGATGTGGGCTGCACCACCGAGGGCGGCCTGCGCGCGGCAACGGACGGGGCCGGGGTGATCTACAACCTTGGCGCGGACGAGGTTGACATCGCGGCGGGCCATTTCGTGATCTATCAGGGCAGCCATGGTGACCGGGGCGCGCACCGCGCCGACCTGATCCTGCCGGGCGCGGCCTATACGGAAGAAAACGGGCTGTTCGTGAACACCGAAGGCCGTCCGCAACTGGCCTTGCGCGCCGGATTTGCGCCGGGCGAGGCCAAGGAAAACTGGGCGATCCTGCGGGCGCTGTCGGCAGAACTTGGGGTGACCCAGCCCTGGGACAGCCTGGCGCAGCTGCGCCGGGCGCTGGTGGCTGCCGTGCCGCATCTGGGCCGGATCGACGAGGTGCCCCGGAACGACTGGCAGCCGCTGGCGCTGCGCGAACCGTCCCCGGCCGATTTCCGCACGGCGGTGACGGATTTCTACCTGACCAACCCGATTGCGCGGGCCTCTGTGCTGATGGCCGAACTTTCGGCGGGCGCTTTGGCACGGGCAACGGCCCCGCTGGCGGCGGAGTAGGCCCGTGGCGCTGATTTCGCTGCAAACTGTCGCGGATGGGTGGTGTTTCGCCCGCAGATGCGCTTTACAGCGGCGCGGCGGCGCAACCTGCCCTTTGGCCCGATGCGGGTCCCCCGGGCAGCGGTCTGCGACCGCGGCGGGTATGGGACAAAGACGCTGTGACGACGCTTTGGGAAATGGGGCGCCATGAGTGAGTTCTTGCAAACCGGGCCGGGCATTGCCCTGCTGATTGCGGGGCAATGCCTGCTGGTCGTGGGCTTTGTGATGATCTCGTTGCTGTTTCTGGTTTACGGCGACCGCAAGATCTGGGCGGCCGTCCAGATGCGGCGCGGGCCGAATGTGGTGGGGGCTTTCGGCCTGCTGCAATCGGTGGCCGATGCCCTGAAATATGTCGTCAAGGAAATCGTGGTGCCCGCCGGGGCCGACCGCCCGATGTTCTTTCTGGCCCCGATGCTCAGCTTCGTGCTGGCGATCCTGGCCTGGGCGGTGATCCCGTTCAACGAAACCTGGGTCCTGTCGGACATCAACGTGGCGATCCTGTTCGTTTTTGCCGTGTCCTCGCTGGAGGTTTATGGCGTGATCATGGGGGGCTGGGCGTCCAACTCCAAATACCCGTTCCTTGGCTCGCTGCGGTCTGCCGCACAGATGATTTCCTACGAGGTGTCGCTGGGGCTGATCATCATCGGCATCATCATCTCGACCGGATCGATGAACTTCGGGGCCATCGTGGCGGCGCAGGACGGCAACCTTGGCCTTTTGAACTGGTACTGGCTGCCGCATCTGCCGATGGTCGTTTTGTTCTTCATCTCGGCGCTGGCCGAAACCAACCGCCCGCCCTTCGATCTGCCGGAAGCCGAATCGGAACTGGTGGCGGGGTTCATGGTGGAATATTCCTCGACCCCTTATCTTCTGTTCATGGCGGGGGAATACATCGCCATCTTCCTGATGTGCGCGCTGATGAGCCTGCTGTTCTTTGGCGGCTGGCTGTCGCCCATTCCCGGCCTGCCGGACGGCGCGCTGTGGATGGTGCTGAAAATGGCGTTCTTCTTTTTCCTGTTCGCCATGGTGAAGGCCATCGTGCCGCGCTACCGCTATGACCAGCTGATGCGGATCGGCTGGAAGGTGTTCCTGCCGATGTCGCTGGGCTGGGTGGTGCTGGTGGCGTTCCTTGCGAAGTTCGAGGTGCTGGGCGGCTTCTGGGCGCGCTGGGCAGTGGGGGGCTGAGGGGATGAACGAAAATGTCGAAAACCTGGTGCTTGAGCAGCTTCGGCTGATCCGACTGGATATCGGCGGTTTGAAAGGCGACCTCGACGCGTTCAAGCAGGAAGTCCGCACTGAATTCTCGGATGTGCGCAGTGATCTTCTTGGCCAACAGACGATGCTTTTCGGGTTGGCAACCGTCATCGGACAGATCGACCAGCGTGTCGAGCGGCTGGAACGGAAGCTGGGAGGCGGCGAATGAGCAGCATCGACTGGACCCGCGCGGGCAAGTATTTTCTGCTGTTCGACTTCATCAAGGGCTTTGGCCTGGGGATGAAGTATTTCTTCGCGCCAAAGGCCACGCTGAACTATCCGCATGAAAAGGGGCCGCTGTCGCCCCGGTTCCGGGGTGAACATGCGCTGCGCCGCTATCCCAATGGCGAGGAACGCTGCATCGCCTGCAAACTGTGCGAGGCGATCTGCCCCGCGCAGGCCATCACCATCGACGCCGAACCGCGCGAGGACGGCAGCCGCCGCACCACGCGCTATGACATCGACATGACGAAATGCATCTATTGCGGCTTCTGTCAGGAAGCCTGCCCGGTGGATGCGATTGTCGAGGGGCCGAATTTCGAATTCTCGACCGAGACGCGCGAGGAGCTGTTCTACACCAAGGAAAAGCTGCTGGACAACGGCGCGCGCTGGGAAACCGAGATCGCCCGCAACCTGGAACTGGACGCGCCCTACAGATGACCGACGAATTCGCCAGGATGTTCAAGACCATGGTGGAGCAGGGCCAGGACATGGTCCGCGCCTTCAACCCCGGCCTGGAGACCTTCCAGGCCAAGGGGCTGGAGGCCATGTTCCCGACCATGTCCAAGGACATGATGGAACTGTGGTTCGGCAAGACCTTCAACCGCGAGGGGCTGGATGCCAAGACCCGGCTTCTGGTGACCATCGCCGCGCTGACGGTGCTGGGCGCGCAGGCGGAACCGCAGTTGCGCCTGGCGATCCGCCACGCGCTGGAGGCGGGGGCGACCCAGCGCGAGATTGCCGAAGTGATCTGGCAGATGAGCCTGTTCGGCGGCCTTCCCGCCATGACCAGGGCGCTGGAGACCGCGCAGGGCGTCTTTGCCGAGACCGGGGAGAAAAGCGAATGACCGTTGCCGATTACGCCTTTTACGGCTTTGCCGTGGTGCTGGTCACCGCAGGGCTGCTGATGACGGTGGCGCGCAACCCGGTGCATTCGGTGCTGTGGCTGATCCTGGCCTTCCTGAATGCCGCCGGGCTGTTCGTGCTGCTGGGGGCGGAATTCGTGGCGATGCTGCTGGTCATCGTCTATGTCGGCGCGGTGGCGGTGCTGTTTTTGTTTGTTGTCATGATGCTGGACATCGACTTTGCCGAGTTGAAGGGCGAAATGGCCCGTTACATGCCGCTGGCCGGGCTGATCGGGGTGATCCTGCTGATGCAGTTTTCGCTGGCCTTCGGCGCCTGGGTGCAGGCGGACGGTGCGCCTGGCCTGCGTCAGGCGGTGACGCCCGACATGGCGCAGGTGGAAAACACCCGCGCCCTGGGCCTGCTGATCTATGACAAATACATCCTGCTGTTCCAGACGGCGGGCCTGATCCTGCTGGTGGCCATGATCGGGGCCATCGTTCTGACCCTGCGCCACCGCAAGGACATCAAGCGCCAGAACGTGCTGGCCCAGATGTACCGCGATCCGGCCAAGGCGATGGAGTTGGTGGATGTGAAGCCGGGGCAGGGGCTGTGATGCGAGCCTCCATCCTCAGCCCTGCAATCGTCGCTTTGTACGCGATGACCAATGCGGCAAGCGCCTGCACTTTCGTCTGGGAAGGTGTCACGAAGTCCCAGATGGTAGCTCAAAGCAAACCCGTAGCGGTCGACCGGCAGTGCAGAACCATCAATGCCGGCATATACGACGATATTGCACTGGGTCCGGCAACTGATTTGGGTAATGGACGTGTTCAGCAAGTTCTGGAGGACACAGAGCAGTCTCACGTCCTCCTGGCGGATTGCAATACACGCGAAGTCACCATTCTGCGGGGCGCCAGGGCCGAGTTCATAGAAACGTCCTGTGGCAGGTTTTACTCTTATGGCCCTGTCACAGGTGATAACGCACCAATGTCATTGTCTGTTGGAGCGGACCTGCACGAACTTGTCGACCTTGCCGCCGCGAAGGGCATAACCGAGGTCGACCCGAACGAGCATTTCTTCCGGTTCACGGCGGATTGGAAAGACGAGACGGTTACCCGGAAGGATCGCTTCGATCTTCTGTGCGGCTGCAAGCGCCTTTACCCCGACAGCCCCGGCGCACAGAAATAAAGGTCCCGGCCTGCGCCGGGATAACAGACGCTTCCGGCCAGGCCGGACCATGACAGAGGGCGACAGCCTGACAAGGAACAAAAGATGGCGACGGTGGGACTTGAACATTACCTGACGGTGGCGGGTGCGCTGTTTGTCATCGGGATTTTCGGCATCTTCCTGAACCGGAAGAATGTCATCGTGATCCTGATGTCGATTGAGCTGATGCTGCTGGCGGTCAACATCAACTTTGTCGCCTTCTCGTCCTTCCTGGGCGATCTGGTGGGGCAGGTCTTTACCATGTTCGTGCTGACCGTCGCCGCCGCCGAGGCGGCCATCGGCCTTGCCATCCTCGTCTGCTTCTTCCGCAACCGGGGCACCATCGATGTTGAAGACGTCAACGTGATGAAGGGCTGAGGCATGACCACGATCATCCTTTTCGCGCCGCTGATCGGTGCGCTGATCTGCGGCTTCGGCTGGCGTCTGATCGGCGAGACGGCGGGGCAGGTCATCGCCACGGGCCTTGTGTTTCTGGCGGCAATCCTGAGCTGGATCATCTTCCTGACCTTTGACGGGGAAACCCAGCAGGTCGTGCTGATGCGCTGGATCGATTCCGGCAGCCTCGGCGCGGAATGGGCGATCCGGCTGGACCGGCTGACGGCGATCATGCTGGTGGTGGTCAACTCGGTCTCGGCACTCGTCCATCTCTACAGCTTTGGCTACATGGCGCATGACGACAACTGGAAGCATGCCGAGCATTACAAGGCGCGTTTTTTTGCGTACCTGTCGTTCTTCACCTTTGCCATGCTGATGCTGGTGACGGCGGACAACCTGGTGCAGATGTTCTTCGGCTGGGAAGGGGTGGGGGTCGCCTCTTACCTGTTGATCGGCTTTTACTATCGCAAGCCCAGCGCCAATGCCGCCGCGATGAAGGCCTTCATCGTCAACCGGGTGGGCGATTTCGGCTTTGCCTTGGGCATTTTCGCGCTGTTCTTTCTGGTGGATTCGGTGCGCTTTGACGATGTGTTTGCCGCCGGTCCGGTGCTGGCGGAAACCAGTATCCGCTTTCTGTGGGCCGACTGGAACGCGGCCAACCTGATTGGTGTGCTTTTGTTCATCGGGGCAATGGGCAAATCGGCGCAGTTGTTCCTGCACACCTGGCTGCCCGATGCGATGGAAGGCCCAACCCCGGTGTCGGCGCTGATCCATGCCGCCACCATGGTGACGGCGGGCGTCTTTCTGGTCTGCCGCATGTCACCGGTCTTTGAATATGCGCCCGATGCCAAGACGATGATCGTCGTCATCGGGGCGAGCACGGCCTTCTTTGCGGCCACCGTCGGGCTGGTGCAGAACGATATCAAGCGCGTGATCGCCTATTCGACCTGTTCGCAGCTGGGCTACATGTTCGTGGCCGCCGGGGTGGGCGTTTATTCCGTGGCGATGTTCCACCTGTTCACCCATGCCTTTTTCAAGGCGATGCTGTTCCTGGGGGCCGGTTCGGTCATTCATGCGATGCACCACGAGCAGGACATGCGGAACTACGGGGGTCTGCGCAAGAAGGTTCCGCTGACCTTCTGGGCGATGATGATCGGCACGCTGGCGATCACCGGGGTCGGCATTCCGCTGACGCATATCGGGTTCGCGGGCTTTCTGTCGAAGGATGCCGTGATCGAAAGCGCCTATGTGGGCAGTCAGTATGCCTTCTGGTTGCTGGTGATCGCGGCCTTCATGACATCCTTCTATTCCTGGCGGCTGATGTTCATGACGTTCTTTGGTGCCCCGCGCGGGGATCACCATGCGCATGACCACGCCCGTGAAAGCCCGAAGATGATGCTGATCCCGCTGGCTGTGCTGGCGCTTGGCGCGGTGTTCTCAGGCATGCTGTGGTACAAGGTGTTCTTCGGAGACGAGGCGAAGGTGCGCAGCTGGTTCGGCATGCCTGCGGGCATTGAGCATGCCGGGGCCGGGCACGGACCCGCGGGCGAAGCTGCGGCCGAGGACCACGCTGCGACCACGGCGAGCGGGGGCGAAGCGGTGGCAGATGATCACGCGGCGACCACGGCGAGCGGGGGCGAAGCGGTGGCAGATGACCCCGCGGCCACGACAGCGAGCGGGGGCGAGGCTGCGGCCGGAGACCACGCGGCCACGACGGCGGCCACGGCCGTTTCCGCCGACGCGCAGGCCGGCCCTGCGCCGGTTCAGGGGGCGCTTTTCTTCGGCCCGGACAACCAGATGATCCACAAGGCGCATGGCGTGCCCGACTGGGTCAAAGTCAGCCCCTTTGCCGCGATGATCCTGGGGCTGGCGCTGGCGTTCCAGTTCTACATCCGCCGCCCCGATCTGCCGGGCAGGCTGGCTGCAAACCAGCGCCCCATGTACCTTTTCCTGCTGAACAAATGGTACTTCGACGAGGTCTATGAGTTCCTTTTCGTGCGGTCCGCGAAATGGCTGGGCGGGTTCCTGTGGAAGCGCGGCGATGGCGCGGTGATCGACGGGACGATCAATGGCGTGGCCCTGGGCATCGTGCCCTTCTTCACCCGTCTCGCCGGGCGGGCGCAGACCGGCTACGTCTTTACCTATGCCTTCGCCATGGTTCTTGGAATTGCGGTCCTTGTCACCTGGATGACGCTGTCGGGCGGCGCAGAGTAGGGGGCGAAAGGCACCATGGAAAACCTTCTGTCGATCATCACCTTCCTTCCGCTTGTGGCGGCAGCGATCCTTGCGCTGTTCCTGCGCGGCGATGACGGGGCCGCGCGGCGCAATGCCAAGTGGCTGGCGCTGCTGGCCACCTCGGCCACCTTCCTGATCTCGCTGTTCCTGCTGACGGGGTTCGATCCTGCCGACACCGGCTTTCAGTTTGTTGAAGAGTATGACTGGATCCTGGGCCTGCAATACAAGATGGGCGTGGACGGCATTTCGGTGCTGTTCGTGCTTCTGACCACCTTCCTGATGCCCGTTACCATCGCCGCCTGCTGGGATGTCGAGGTGCGGGTCAAGGAATACATGATCGCCTTTCTGGTGCTGGAAACGCTGATGCTGGGCGTGTTCTGCGCGCTGGATCTGGTGCTGTTCTACCTGTTCTTCGAGGCGGGCCTGATCCCGATGTTCCTGATCATCGGCATCTGGGGCGGCAAGGAGCGCATCTATGCCGCGTTCAAGTTCTTTCTGTACACCTTCCTGGGATCGGTGCTGATGCTGGTGGCGATGATCGCCATGTATCTTGATGCCGGCACCACCGACATCACCCAGCTTCTGCGGCACAATTTTGCTTCCGAGACGCTGAACATCGCCGGGTTCCAGGTGCTGGGCGGGCTGCAGACGCTGCTGTTTGTCGCCTTCTTCGCCAGCTTTGCGGTGAAGATGCCGATGTGGCCGGTGCATACCTGGTTGCCCGATGCCCATGTCCAGGCACCGACCGCCGGATCGGTGGTGCTGGCCGCGATCCTGCTGAAGATGGGGGGCTACGGCTTTCTGCGCTTCAGCCTGCCGATGTTCCCGGTCGCCTCTGACATGCTGGCACCGCTGGTGTTCTGGCTGAGTGCGATTGCCATCGTCTACACCAGCCTGGTGGCACTGGCGCAGAACGACATGAAAAAGCTGATCGCCTATTCGTCGGTGGCGCATATGGGCTATGTGACCATGGGCATCTTTGCGGCGAACCAGCAGGGGGTCGAAGGTGCGATTTTCCAGATGCTGTCGCATGGCTTCATCTCGGGGGCGCTGTTTCTGTGCGTCGGCGTCATCTATGACCGGCTGCACACGCGCGAGATCGATGCCTATGGCGGTCTGGTCAACCGGATGCCTGCCTATGCGCTGGTGTTCATGTTCTTCACCATGGCCAATGTCGGCCTGCCCGGCACGTCGGGCTTCATCGGCGAATTCCTGACGCTGGCAGGCATCTTTCAGGTCAACACCTGGGTTGCCGCCGTTGCGACCTCGGGCGTGATCCTGTCGGCGGCCTATGCGCTGTGGCTGTACCGCCGCGTCGTCTTTGGCGACCTGATCAAGGAAAGCCTGCGCTCGATCACCGACATGTCCGCCCGCGAGAAGGCCATTTTCGCGCCGCTGATTGCCATGACCCTTCTGCTTGGCATCTATCCAAGCCTTGTCACCGATATCACCGGACCAACGGTGGCCAGCCTTGTCACCGGGTATCAGGCTGCGCTGCCCGCCACGGCGGCGACGCAGATTGCCTTGCAGTAAGGGACGCGCCATGACTTCCGATTTCCAGATCGTCCTGCCCGAGGTGATCATCGCCCTCTGCGCGATGGCGGCCCTGATGTTTGGCGTCACCACCGGCAAGGACAAGACGGCATCCCTGCTGGTGTGGATCACATCCGGCCTGTTCGTTCTGATGGCGGTATGGATCGGGGCAGGGGGCGACGGCGTGCAGTCCGCCTTTGGCGGCATGTTCATTGACGACCCCTTTGCGCGCTTTGCCAAGGTCACGATCCTGCTGTCGGCGGCGGCCGTTCTGGCGATGAGCCGCGATTACATGCAGCGCCGCGATCTTCTGCGCTTTGAATATCCCGTGCTGGTGGCGCTGGCGACCGTGGGCATGATGCTGATGGTCTCTGCCGGCGATCTTATGACGCTGTACATGGGGCTGGAACTGCAATCGCTGGCACTTTACGTCATCGCCGCGCTGCGCCGCGACAGCGTCAAGTCCACCGAGGCGGGCCTGAAGTACTTCATGCTGGGGGCGCTGTCTTCGGGGATGCTGCTGTATGGGGCGTCGCTGGTCTACGGCTTTGCCGGAACCACGCTGTTTTCCGGCATCCTGTCGACGCTGTCGGGCGAGGTTCCCCTTGGCCTGCTGTTCGGGCTTGTCTTCGTGCTGTCGGGGCTGGCGTTCAAGATCTCTGCCGCGCCCTTCCACATGTGGACCCCGGATGTCTACGAAGGGGCCCCCACGCCCGTCACCGCCTTTCTGGCGACCGCGCCGAAGGTGGCGGCGATGGCCCTGTTCGGGCGCGTTGTGCATGACGCCTTCGGCGCGATCCCGGGCGACTGGGGGCAGGTCGTGGCGGCCCTTGCGGTTGTCTCGATGTTTCTGGGTGCCGTGGCCGCGATCGGGCAGCGCGACATCAAGCGTCTGATGGCCTATTCCTCGATCTCGCACATGGGCTTTGCGCTGCTGGGTCTGGCCGCGGGCACGGCCGGGGGTGTGCAGGCGATGCTGATCTATATGGCAATCTATGTCACCATGAACATCGGCACCTTCGCCTTCATCCTGTCGATGGAAAAGGATGGCCGTCCCGTCACCTCGATCGACAGTCTGAACATGTATTCCCGGCGCGAGCCGCTGCGGGCGCTGGCGCTGCTGGTGCTGATGTTCAGCCTGGCCGGTGTGCCGCCGACCGTCGGGTTTTTCGGAAAGCTGTATGTGCTGAAAGCCGCCGTCGATGGCGGCATGGCCTGGCTTGCCGTTCTGGGCGTGGTCGCATCGGTGATCGGTGCGTTCTACTATCTGCGGATCGTGTTCTACATGTATTTCGGCAAGGACGGCGACCGGCTCGACGGGCCGATGCCTGCCGTGCAATGGGTTCTGCTGGTCGGGTCCGCTGCCGTGATGCTGATCGGAATCGTCAATCTTTTCGGCATCGAGGCGACCGCAGCGGTTGCGGCCCAGACGCTTGTCCGCTGACCGCTGGCCCGATGGCGTCCGGCGCATGGTGCTTGACCGTGTCGACAGCACCAATGCCGAAGCCGCCCGGCGGGCGGACGAGGGGACGTCGCCCCTTTGGATCATGGCCCAAGAGCAGACCGGGGGCAGGGGCCGCCGGGGCAGGCCCTGGTCCAGCCCGCGCGGCAACTTCCATGCGACCCTGCTGTTGCATCCCGCCGGGCCGCCCGATCTGGTTGCGTTGCGGTCCTTTGTGGCGGCGCTGGCGCTGCGCGATGCCTGCGTGGCGCTGACCGGCTTGCCACAGGCCTTTACCCTGAAATGGCCGAATGATCTTCTGCTGAATGGCGGAAAGCTTGCGGGCATTCTGCTGGAAGGGGCCGGGCAGGGTAGCGGCCTGTCGCATCTGGCCATCGGCTTTGGTGTGAACCTGATCGCGGCCCCGGACCCCGGACTGGTGGAACCCGGCGCGCTGCGCCCCGTCAGCCTGCTGGCAGAGACCGGCATCCGGGTTGTGCCGGACAGGTTTCTGGCGGCTTTGGCCCCGGCCTATGCACGGCGGGAAAGCACCTTCTGCGCGCAGGGATTTGCCCCGCTGCGTCAGGACTGGCTGGCCCATGCCGCCCGTCTTGGCCGGCCCGTTGTGGCCCGCACGGGCGCATCGGTACGGGAAGGGATTTTCGAGACGATTGATGCCACCGGCGCGCTGGTGCTGCGCACGCCGACCGAACGGCTTGCCATTCCGGCAGCCGAAGTTTTTTTCTGAACCGGAAGCCGAACCGAAGGGGCGCTGTTCCATGCTTCTTGCCATCGATTGCGGCAATACCAACACAGTGTTTTCGATCTGGGACGGAACCCGGTTTCTGGCCACCTGGCGGATCGCGACCGATCACCGGCGCACGGCGGATGAATACTTTGTCTGGCTGTCATCGCTTATGATGCTGACGAAAACCGAAGCCACCGTGTCGCAGGCTGTCATCTCTTCCACCGTGCCGCGGGTGGTCTTCAACCTGCGCGTCCTGTGCAGCCGCTATTTCGACTGTCGCCCGCTGGTGGTGGGCAAGCCCGAGTGCCGCCTGCCGGTGCCGCCGCGCGTTGACCGGGGCACCACGGTGGGCCCGGACCGGCTGGTGAACAGCGTGGCGGGGTTTGACCGGCACGGCGGAAACCTGATCATCGTGGATTTCGGCACCGCCACGACCTTTGACGTTGTGGATACGGATGGCGCGTATATCGGGGGGGTGATCGCCCCGGGCGTCAACCTGTCACTGGAGGCATTGGCTATGGCCGCCGCCGCATTGCCGCATATCGACGTCGCCCGCCCGGCCAGGGCGATCGGCACAAATACGGTGGCCTGCATGCAGTCGGGCGTGTATTGGGGCTACATCGGCCTGGTTGAGGGCATCGTGCGACAGATCAGGCTGGAGCGGGACAGCCCGATGAAGGTCATCGCGACGGGGGGCCTGGCCAGCCTGTTCGCCCAGGGTTTTGATCTATTTGATGCGGTCGAGGACGATCTGACCATGCATGGTCTTGTCCTGATCAGCCGCCACAACAGGGAACTGGAAACGGAATGACTGTGAACCGCCTGATCTATCTTCCCCTTGGCGGCGCGGGGGAGATCGGGATGAACTGCTATGTCTACGGCTATGGGCCGGAAGACAGGGAAAGGCTGATCGTGGTTGATCTGGGTGTGACCTTCCCGGATATGGATTCGACCCCGGGTGTTGATCTGATCATGGCCGATATCAGCTGGCTGGAGGAACGCCGCGACCGGATCGATGCGATCTTCATCACCCATGCCCACGAAGATCATATCGGCGCACTTGGCCTGTTATGGCCGCGCCTGAAGGTGCCGGTCTATGCGCGCCGCTTCACCGCCCTGCTTGGCAAGCTGAAGCTTGAGGAAAACGGCCATCCGGGCAATACGATCACCGTGGTACGCCCGCGTCCGGAGACGGTCGAGGCAGGCCCGTTCCGCGTTCAGTTCGTGCCCGTCGCCCATTCGATCCCGGAAAGTGCCGCGCTGATCATCGATACGCCCGCCGCGCGGATCGTGCATTCGGGCGACTTCAAGCTGGATGAAACGCCGCTGGTCGGCGAAGGCTGGAACCCCGATCTTTTCCGGGAAATCGCCGCCGAACGCCCGGTCAAGGCGCTGATGTGCGACAGCACCAATGTTTTTTCACTGCATCCCGGCCGGTCGGAAAGCACGCTGCGCGAGCCGATCCGCGAGCTGATTGCAGGTGCATCGGGCATGGTCGTGGCCACCACCTTTGCCTCGAACGTGGCGCGGCTGCGGACCCTGGCCGAAGCGGCGCAGGCGGCGGGCCGGTCGATCTGCCTGCTGGGCCGGGCCATGAAGAAGATGGTCGCGGCCGCGCAGGAAGCGGGCGTGCTGACCGACTTTCCCAACACCCTTTCCGTCGAAGAGGCGCTGGAGGTGCCGCGCAACAGTCTGATGCTGATCGTTACCGGCAGCCAGGGCGAACGGCGCGCAGCCTCGGCGCAGCTGTCGCGCGGCAAGTACCTGGGGGTACAGATGAAGGAAGGGGATATGTTCCTGTTTTCGTCCAAGACCATTCCCGGCAACGAGCGCGATGTGCTGCGCATCATGAACGCGCTGTCCGAAATGGGCGTGGATGTGATTGACGACACGAACGGCCTTTACCATGTCTCAGGCCACGCCAATCGGCCCGATCTTGAAATTGTGCACGAGATTCTGAAGCCCTCATTCCTGATTCCGATGCATGGCGAGCACCGGCATCTGCGCGCCCACGCCAGGCTGGCAGAGGCGCGCGGGATCAAGGCAGAGATCGCGACCAATGGCATGATGATCGACCTTGGCGGCAATGCGCCCGAAGTGGCCGAATACATCGAGACGGGGCGGCTTTACCTGGACGGATCGGTCATGGTCCCGGCGCTGGGGGGCGTGGTGCGCGACCGGATCCGCATGGCGCTGAACGGCCATGTCGTGGTTACGCTGCTGCTGGATGAAAACGACGAGCCGCTGGGCGAGGCCTGGGCCGAGCTGATGGGCCTGCCCGAGGCCGGCAAGACCGGGGCCGCGCTGGCGCACACCATCGAGACCGAGCTGAACGATTTCCTGTCGCGCATCGAAGACAGGGTGCGGCGCGATGACGACAAGCTGGACGAGGCGATCCGCCGGATCGTGCGCCAGGTCAGCATGGAAGAGATCGGCAAGAAGCCGGAAGTGACCGTGGTCGTCAGCCGGCTTCAGGCCGAATAGGGGCGGCATTGACAGCGGGACGAGGGTTTTCGGTCTGTTGCTGACCGGGAAAGGGCTGGTCCCCGATGCCTGCGGCCCGGCGGCGGCTTCGCCCTGCGGACCTGACAGCATTGTGCGCCATTTGACACAGGTTATACCAACCGGCCTTAGGCATTGACCGTTCTGGTATACTGTCGCGTTGTGATGGACTGGACGGTGGCGGCGTCTTTTGCGAAGAAGTTCCAAGCATCGCAGCATCTTGCGACGGCCTCGTCGTAGGTTTCGAAGACTGAGATGGCGAGGCGGTTGGCCCGCAGGCAGGCCCAGACGTTCTCGATGGGGTTCAGTTCTGGGGCATAGGGCGGCAGTGGCAAGAGTCTGATGTTGTCGGGGAGCTGCAAGGCTTTGGAGCCGCGCCAGCCGGCACCGTCGAGGACGATGATGGCGTGCGCGCCCTTGGCAACGGTGCGGGAGATCTCGGCGAGGTGCGCGTTCATCGCCTGCGTGTCGGCGTTCGGCATAACCAGTGCGGCAGTGGTCCCGCGCTCGGGGCAGACGGCACCGAAGATATCGGCCGAAGTGTGGCGGGTGTCGCGCGGGACGCGCGGTCGGCTGCCACGCGGGGCCCGGATGCGGGTCAGCCTACCCTGGCTTCATCCTGGAACCAGAGTTCCAGAGGCTTGCCGCAAGCATGATCCGGCAGGGCCTCAGCTACGGTTGCGGCGAAGTTTTTTGGAACGCGTCCTGCGCCCCGGGGTCAGATTTCGGATGCTGTGGACGCACCGAGAGGCGGCGAAATCCGAGCGCGGCCGGCTGCTTGCCCACCGTGCGCTCGTGCAGTGTGACGCCGAAGCGCGCTCCTTGATCCTGCGTTGCAGGTCTGCGCGCCGCCAGCGCACCACCCCGTCGGTCACAGGATCGGGGCCTTTGCGCACCATCTGCGCGAGTTCCACCTTCTGCGCCGGGCGCAGCCGCGGCGTGGGTCCGGCCGAGCGTCGGTCCGACAGCCCCTCCAGCCCTTCGGCATTGTATCTGTGAACCCAATCCCTGAGCGTTTGCCGGTCCATTCCGCAGCTCTCGGCCGCGGTCTTGCGGTCAACGCCCTCAAGGACCAGCGCAATCGCCAGCAGTCGTCGTGCCGCCTTCGCATCCGCTGTCTTCGCCGCCGCAGTCCGAAGCTCGCGCGCCGACATGTCCTTCCGTGTGATCGCAACAGTCATCGAAACCCTCATGATCCAGGGGCACTGAATCACGTCGATGATCTCTTGGAAATCCCACGGCAGTTACAGGCCGGGGCCGTTGGTATTACCCGGCCACGCCGAGACCGAAATCGGTGCCGGGGTTGAAGGCCACAACCGCGGCGTCATCCATATCTGCCTGATTGGCGGCGCCGGATCATCCGCGACTGATCCCTTCGAGCGGAACTTCACCGCCGCCCGGGATCGGGCCCTGCGCGGCCTGATCGACGCCATCCGCGCCGAGACCGCCATCACCCGCATCACCGGTCACAACGACCACGCCGCGAAGGCGTGCCCGGGCTTCGTCGTGCGCACCTGGATCAACCGGGCCTGAACCCACCAAAGGAGAGACCATCATGAACCTGATCAATCAACCCAGCCTGCGCCCGACCCGGAAAATGGCCGCCGTCGGCTGGACGAGCCTGCTCGGCCCGATCGTGGCCGCGATCATCGCGCCCTGGCTGCCGGGGTTGTCCGAGGCCTGCGGTGGGGAGGTGGGGGCTTCCCTTGTGGCGGGCGGGCTTGCGCTGGCGCAGGGGGCAGTGAACTTTGCTGCGGGGTATGTGGTGAGGGAGGAGAAGAAATGATCATCTCCCACCAATCAATGGCGACTCAACCTTAAGGAGCTTGAAAGTTCGCGAGCACGTGACCAAGACTATGGTTGGAGCAAGTTGCCGCAAGGAGCAGAAGTGGATTTAACCGACATCGAGGCACTCAGCAGTGGCGCAAAATTCTTTCGTGCGGACCTTCATATTCACAGCTTCGGCGCTTCCTATGACGTCAGAGATGAAACTGCCACGCCAGAGGCGATCATTGCCACTGCCAAATCTGAAGGACTGGCGATAGTTGCAATCACTGACCACAACGAAATTTCTAATGTTGCGCGCGCGGTAGAAGTCGGGCGGGCGTCAGGCATCCTTGTGGTGCCCGGCGTGGAGCTTTCGACACCAGAAGGCCATTTGCTTTGCTACGTGCCTACCCCTGACTCTCTTGAGCGCTTTTACAATCGCTTGCAGATTGCAGACCGCAGGACACCCGAGTGCCGGTGCCAAACTGGCGCGCTACAGTGCCTCGAACTGATCGGCAACGAAGGAGGCTTTGGGGTCCTCGCGCACGTAGAGTTGCCGGGCGCATTTGAGGCGAACCTCCCGCGCTTTACGCCAGCAAAGTTGGACATCCTATGCCACGGCGCACTTGAGGCTATTGAGGTAACGAGGCAAGATTGTCCAGTGCGATATGATGCATTGGATGCTGACCCTGACCGGCTTCGGGTAGTCACAGAGCGAAACCGCCGTCTCAAACTGGGCTCGAGCCAGTACTTGGCGCGCATCCTAAACAGCGATGCGCACACCATTGCTGCTGTGGGTCGGAATGCAAACAGGGACCAGCGTATTGCACGCTACAAAATGGAAGCCCCGACTTTCGAAGGCCTTCGTCTAGCGCTCCGGACGGCCGATACTCGCGTTCGAATAGAAGAAGGGCTGCCAAACATTGTGCCCTCCGTGAAAGGCGTTGTCTTCCAGGGAGGGTTTCTGGATGGTCAGGCAGTCAACTTCAGCCCCAATCTAACGTGCATAATCGGTGGGCGAGGTAGTGGAAAATCAACCGCATTCGAGAGCGTTTGTCTTCTTGGAGGATCGTCTTCTGAGGACGTAACCGTTATCGACAGTGACGTTTGGCCGGAGGTTATTTCACTTAGCTACTTGGACGAGACGGGTCATTTACACAATCTTGCACGCAGTAAGCATGGCGACATTGAAAACCTCGATGATCCTGTCAGTGGTGCTGCCATTTTCCCAATTGAAAGCTATCGTCAGGGAGCGACCAACGAGATTAGCAAGCGTGTGCAGGACGATCCGCTCGCCCTGCTCACCTTTCTTGACCGCTTGATTCAGGTCGAGCAGAAGATTGAGGAGGAAGACAAGGTCAGAGAAGCACTGATGGATGTTGCCCCAAAGATTGCAAAGGCGGCAGCAAACGTGGGCAAGATTCCTGACTATGAGCGAGAGCTTAAACTGAAAAGCGATCAGCTTCTCCGCCTACGCGAAGGTCGGGGTGAAGAGATAATCAAACTCCAGCAGCAACTTGAAAGTGAAAAGCGTGCGAGGGCGGCCATCGTAGGTTCGCTCAGCAGGCTAATGGGCGCAGTAAGTGACGAGGCCATTTTCGAAATCACAAATGGCATTCAATCCACACTGGATGTTAGCGTGATCGAACTAGGCGCACCTGAGGCAACCAAGATCAAAGCTGATACAGGAACGTTCGCAGGGGTTGTTACCGGCTCAACAGCTTCGTTGAAGAAGGCAACGACCGATTTCATAGCGCAGGTCAAAGTGCAAGTCGCAGCCTGGCAAGCTAAGGAAAGCCAGACCTCGAACCAAATCGATCAGAAAAAGCAGGAACTACTGCAACACGGTATTCGGCTCGACATGCCGTTCATCCAAAAGCTTGTGTCAGATGAGGCTAGGGCAAAGGAGAACGTGAAGAACCTGAAGACGTGGATTCCTGAACTAGCCCGCCTGCGTCAAGAGCACACAGGTCTACTTAGACAGAGATGGGCTGCACGTCAGGCAGTTGCCCGCGTTCGCACGTCATTTGCTGCACGAGCGTCCGACGCGCTAAAGGGGGCGATGTCGGATCTCTTCGTTTCATTGAAGTTTGACGAAAGCGCCCTGTCGCCGGATGCCGAACGACTGCTCATCGAGGCCATGGGTTGGCGGACACTGCAGCAGTTGAAGGCAAAGGCACTCATCGAGAACCTCACCCTGCCCGTCCTACTTGACTGTGTGAAGCGTAGAGACACCAACAAGATCACTTCGCTGAGGAACCCAAACAACGGCTCGGCCGTCTTCTCGCAAGTCGAAGCGGACACATTAATCGAACGCATTTCCGATCCCGAACTTCTGGCGCAACTTGAAACGGTTTCAGTTCACGACCGCCCAAGACTGAATGTCACCAAGAAGGTCGAGGGTGTCGAAGGTGCTGATCGTTTCATTCCTCGGGACTTCAAGCGACTTTCTCTCGGCCAACAGCAGTCGGTTCTGTTGGCACTAATGTTGACCAGTGAGAGCCGTGCGCCGCTTATCGTCGATCAACCCGAGGACAACCTCGACAGCGAGTTCATCTATAAGACACTAGTTCCGGTCATTCGAGCAGCCAAAGAAAGGCGGCAGGTCATTGTCGTCACCCACAATGCAAATATCGCAGTTCTGGGGGATGCGGAGCTTATCGTCGCGCTGAAAGCTACATCTGAGAAGGCGACAATCGTGACGCGAGGCTCAATTGACCATACAGAAACTTGCGCTGCGGCTTGTAGTATTCTGGAAGGATCGCGAGAAGCGTTTGATCGACGAGCTGCTGTTTACGGTCTTGGGCTGCCGTGAGATTGGAGGCTGTCCGCACGGCATCCGCCGCCTGAACCTGGTGCGAGCATTTGGGATCGAAGCGTCAGTTGGGTGAAATGTTCGCAGTTTCCCTGCCCAACGCTGTCGACTGCGGCTTTTGTGTTTCGGCATGCAATTTTGACCCCCTAAGGCGGGGTATCGGCGTCCAATTTTGACCCCCCTGACGTTCTGTCGGACCGTCCGTTGCGAGGCAGCGGACGGAGGGAGGGATGAAGCGGGTGGATACGATCGCGCTGGTGCGGCGGGCCTTCTAC
This sequence comes from Rhodobacter sp., assembly GCA_020250445.1. Taxonomy (GTDB): domain Bacteria; phylum Pseudomonadota; class Alphaproteobacteria; order Rhodobacterales; family Rhodobacteraceae; genus Aliitabrizicola. The sequence continues at coordinate 2,314 of JADCEF010000023.1, read as the reverse complement.
GTTCAGGGCTGGTCGGTGAAGAAGATCGTGCGGGAACTGCACGTGTCGCGGAACACCGTCCGGAAGATCCTACGGTCGGATGAGACGGACTTCAGTTATGAACGTGAGCGGCAGCCGATGCCGCGGATCGGCCCTTGGCAAGGGCAGATCGAGCAGTTCCTGTCGTCCAATGCGAACAAGCCGCCGCGGGAACGGTTGACGCTGATCCGCATCTTCGAGGAACTGCGCGGTCTGGGCTACGAGGGTGGTTATGATGCCGTGCGCCGGTTCGCGAAGGGTTGGTCGCAGAACAGCGGTGCAGTGACGGCGGAAGCCTATGTGCCGCTCTACTATGCACCGGGCGAGGCTTACCAGTTCGACTGGAGCCATGAGGTCGTGGTGATCTCGGGCGTCACGGTGACGGTGAAGGTAGCCCATGTCCGGCTTTGCCACAGCCGTATGATGTTCGCCCGGGCCTACATGCGCGAGAGCCAGGAGATGGTCTTTGACGCGCACGACCGTGCCTTCGCCTTCTTCAAGGGCACCTGCACGCGGGGCATCTACGACAACATGAAGACGGCAGTGGAGGCGGTCTTCACGGGCAAGGAACGGCATTACAACCGCCGCTTCCTGCAGATGTGCAGCCACTACCTTGTCCAGCCCGTCGCTTGCACGCCCGCCTCGGGCTGGGAGAAGGGTCAGGTCGAGAACCAGGTCGGGCTGGTGCGGGAGCGGTTCTTCACGCCGCGGCTGCGGGTCAAAAGTCTGGACGAGCTGAACGCCTGGCTGATGGACAAATGCGTGGCCTACGCCAAGGCGCACCGCCATGTGGAAGAGGCCGACAAGACGATCTGGGAGATGTTCGAGGCCGAGCGGCCCCACCTCGTTCCATACGTCGGCCGCTTCGACGGCTTCCACAGCGTGCCAGCCTCGGTGTCGAAGACCTGCACGGTGCGGTTCGACAACAACAAATACTCGGTTTTGGCGACTGCCGTCGGCCGTCCCGTCGAGGTGCATGCCTACGCCGAACGCATCGTGATCCGGCAGGATGGCGTGGTGGTAGGCGAACACGCCCGCGCCTTTGGGCGGGGCCAGACGGTCTATGATCCATGGCATTATGTGCCTGTCCTGGCGCGCAAACCTGGAGCACTGCGCAATGGAGCTCCGTTCAAGGACTGGGTGCTTCCGCCCGCCATGGCCGCGATCCGGCGCAAGCTGAAGGGCAGCGATGACGGCGACCGGCAGATGGTCCAGATCCTGAGCTGCGTGCCCGATGACGGGCTGCAAGCCGTCGAAGCCGCCTGCCGCGAGGCCGTGGATCAGGGCGTCCATTCCGCCCCGGTCGTCATCAACATCCTCGCCCGACGACGCGACCCGACCCCGCCACCGCTTCTACTCACCCCCACCGCGCTGCGCCTGACCCACGAACCCGTGGCCGATTGCGCCCGCTACGACAGCCTCAGGAGAACCAGCCGACATGGAACGCACCCAAATCTTAGACCTGATGGGCAGCCTCAAGCTCTACGGGATGCGCAGCGCCTATGACGAGGTCATGGCCGCAGGCATCAAGCGCCAGCACGAACCGCCCCGCATTGTCGGGGATCTGCTGCAATCCGAGATCGCCGAGAAGCAAGCGAGGTCGATCCGCTACCAGATGACCGTCGCCAAACTGCCGCTGGCCAAAGACATCGAAGAGTTCGACTTCACCGGAACACCGATCAACGAGGGGCTGGTTCGGGAACTGGCCAATGGCAGCTTCGTCGCCGACCAGCGCAACGTGGTCCTTATCGGCGGCACCGGAACCGGTAAGACCCACCTCGCAATCGCCATTGCGCGTGCGCTCATCCGCAACGGCACCCGCGGCCGCTTCTACAACGTGGTCGATCTGGTGAACCGGCTCGAGACCGAGACCCGCGGCGGCAAGCAGGGGCGGCTGGCCGACTACATGACCCGCCTCGACTTCGTCATCCTCGATGAACTCGGCTATCTGCCCTTCGCGCAGTCCGGCGGACAGCTGCTCTTCCATCTGATCAGCCGCCTCTACGAACGCACCTCGATCATCGTCACAACCAACCTCGCCTTCGGCGAATGGCCGACCGTCTTCGGCAACGCCAAGATGACCACGGCGCTCCTCGACCGCCTGACCCATCACTGCGAGATCATCGAAACCGGCAACGTGTCCTGGCGCTTCAAAAACCGCGCCTAAGCCCCGATCAGGGCCTGACCCGCCTCCACTCTGTGATCAGTTCCGTCGGCTCAGGCCCTGATCTCGACGCAGCATAGGGGGGTCAATTTTGGACGCCGATAGGGGGTCAGTTTTGCGTGCCGATTGACA
>JADCEF010000022.1 GCA_020250445.1 Rhodobacter sp. | reverse complement strand
GAACCCTGTGGTCTGGCGGAGCGCCATCCCGAACAACACCTTCATCGTCAGGCAGGTCTGGATCGCGTCGTCGCTGTCGTCGGGCTGACGGCCACGCTTGCCGGTTGGCGCAGCTTCCCAGGTCATGGTGGGGTCGAACCAGATCGTCAGCGAGCCACGGCGCCTGAGCGCCTTGTTGTAGGCCGGCCAGTTCCGGGTCTTGCAGGTCGGGGATGTCGGTCTGCTCATGCAGCCCAACTACCACACTGGATTCACGAGATGAATCCCCTCAGGCGATTTGTGCAACAGAGCCGCGGTGATCTCTGCCGGGCGCAGGGCATCGAACAGCGCCTTCAGCGCCGAACGATAGGAATGCTCCGTCGCCCTTTGTGTCTTGTGTGTCTCGACGACCCGGCGAAGGAACTCTGCCACCAGAACCATGTCGGACCGCCCCGTGTTTTGTGTTCTCTGCCGCCTTCCGTTGTGACGCAGTCAAAGCTGTCAGGCAACAATCGCTTGTGTCTGGTGCAGCCGGTGTGATCGCCCGTCTGCCGGGCCTGCACCGCTGTCGCCCCTCATTCTGGCCGGCCATGCCGAAGTCTTTGCAACTGCCTGCCGCGCCCCGTCAACCTATTGATTTTCCATGCATCCACCACCGTTCCCCGCCGGGCGGCACCTTGCCCGTTTCCCGTCACCCCGGCGCGACCGGGCTTGCCGATGGCAGCGCGCATGGCTAGACCGGGGCCAACCAGAACCCCAGGGATGCCGCCATGGCCGACGCCACCGAATTTCATGACCGCATGTTGTCTTTGGGCCTGGCCCGCGTTTCGGAAGCGGCGGCGCTGGCCTCGGCCGGCTGGATCGGGCGGGGGGATGAGAAGGCCGCCGACCAGGCCGCCGTCAATGCCATGCGCGACCAGTTGAACCTGCTTGACATCGCCGGCGTCGTCGTGATCGGCGAGGGCGAGCGTGACGAGGCCCCGATGCTTTACATCGGCGAAGAGGTCGGCACCGGCACCGGCCCCGCCGTGGACATCGCCCTTGATCCCCTGGAAGGCACCACGCTGACCGCCAAGGACATGCCCAACGCCCTGACCGTGATCGCCATGGCCCCGCGCGGCACCCTGCTGCATGCGCCCGATGTCTATATGGACAAGCTGGCCATCGGTCCGGGGTACCCGCCCGATACCGTGACCCTGGCGATGAGTCCGGTTGAACGCGTGCAGGCCCTGGCCCGTGCCAAGGGCTGCGCCCCCGCCGATATCACCGTCTGCGTCCTGGAACGCCCCCGCCACGAGGATCTGATCCGCGATGTCCGCTCCACCGGGGCGGCGATCCGGCTGATCACCGATGGTGACGTGGCCGGGGTGATCCACTGCGCCGAGGCGGAAAAGACCGGCATCGACATGTACATGGGGACGGGCGGCGCACCCGAAGGCGTGCTGGCGGCGGCCGCGCTGAAATGCATGGGCGGGCAGATCTATGGCAGGCTGCTGTTTCGCACCGATGATGAACGGGGGCGCGCAGCCAGGGCGGGCGTCACCGATCTGAACCGGGTCTATACCCTGAACGACCTTGTGACCGCCGATGTGATCTTTGCCGCCACCGGCGTGACCCAGGGGTCGATCCTGAACGGCATCCGCCGCGAACCGGGCTGGGTCACGCTGGAGACGATCCTGATGCGGTCCAAAACCGGCTCGCTCCGCCGGATCGAATACCGCAGCCCGGTGAAATGACCGGGGCCGCGCCGGAGCGTGCCTTTCTGGGGGTCGAAACCTCGCTGACCGGGCGGCGCTGGATCGGCCCCACCGGCGCGGAAGACCGGCTGTCCGAAGCCATGGCGCAGATCACGCGCCTGCCCCTGCCGCTGTGCCGCACCCTGGTGCGGCGCGGCGTGGCCCCGGACGAGGCCGGGCGTTTCCTGGCACCGCAGCTGCGCGACCTGCTGCCCGACCCGATGGGGCTGCGCGACATGGGGGTGGCGGCAGACCGGCTGCTGCAGGCCGTGAACAGCCGCCAGCGCATCGCCATTCTGGGCGATTATGATGTGGATGGCGGGGCCTCTTCGGCGCTGCTCATCATCTGGCTGCGCGCCCTGGGGCTGCAGGCAACGCTGTATATCCCGGACCGCATCGACGAAGGGTACGGCCCCAACGTGCCCGCAATGGCCGCCCTTGCCCGCGACCACGACCTGATCCTGTGTGTCGACTGCGGCACGCTGAGCCATGAGCCCATTGCAGCCGCCAGGGGTGCGGATGTGGTCGTGCTGGATCACCATCTGGGTGCTGAAACCCTGCCCCCCGCCCTGGCGGTGGTGAACCCCAACCGGCAGGACGAAGACGGCACGCTGGGGCATCTTTGCGCCGCCTCGGTCGTGTTCCTGCTGCTGGTCGAGGCGAACCGCCGCCTGCGCGCTGCGGGCGTGCAGGGGCCGGACCTGATGGGGATGCTGGATCTGGTTGCCCTGGCCACGGTGGCCGATGTGGCCCCGCTGATCGGCGTCAACCGGGCGCTGGTGCGTCAGGGCCTGACGGTGATGGCGCGGCGCGAGCGCCCGGGCCTTGTGGCGCTGGCCGATGTGGCGCGGATGGACCGTGCCCCGAACTGCCATGCGCTTGGCTTTCTGATGGGGCCGCGGGTGAACGCGGGCGGGCGCATCGGGCGGGCCGACCTGGGGGCGCGCCTTCTGGCCACCGACGACCCGGCCGAAGCCGCATCGATCGCCGCGCGGCTGGACGAACTGAACACCGAACGGCGCGACATCGAACTGCGGGTGCGCGAGTCGGCCCTGGCCCAGGCCGGGGCGCGCGGGCTGGAGGGGCCGCTGGTCTGGGCGGCAGGGGAAGGCTGGCATCCCGGCGTGGTCGGCATCGTCGCGGCGCGCCTGAAAGAGGCGACAAACCGCCCCGCCGTGGTGATCGGGCTGGAGCGCGGCATCGGCAAGGGATCGGGCCGCTCGGTCTCGGGCGTGGACCTTGGCGCGGCGGTGCAGCGGCTGGCAGCAGAAGGGCTGCTGACGCGGGGTGGCGGGCACCGCATGGCCGCCGGGCTGACGGTGGAGGAAGACCGGATCGAAGCGGCCATGGCCAGGCTGGGCGAGTTGCTGGCGCGCCAGGGCGCGGGGCGCGGCGGGGCGGCCGATCTGCGGCTGGACGGGCTGCTGATGACCGGGGCCGCCACCGCGCAGCTGGTCGAGCAGATAGAGGCGGCCGGCCCCTTTGGCGCATCGGCCCCCGCCCCACGCTTTGCCTTTGCCGATCAGGCCGTCAGCGCCCGCCGTGTCGGCGAAACCCATCTGCGGCTGACCCTGACCGATGGCATGGGCCCGCCGCTGGAGGCCATCGCCTTTGGCGCCTTTGACACGGCGCTGGGGCCGGTGCTGGCCCAGCCCGGCGCGCAGCGGTTCCACCTGGCCGGACGGTTGGAGATCAGCCACTGGAACGGCCGCAGCAAGGTGCAACTGCGGCTGGAAGACGCCGCAAGGGCGTGACGCGCAGCGCCCCGCAACAGGCGGCAAGAATCGTCTTGCGCTTGTTCCGCACCTCGCCTAAACACCGCGCCAGATCGATTGTGGCCCGTTCGTCTATCGGTTAGGACACCAGGTTTTCAACCTGGGAAGAGGGGTTCGACTCCCCTACGGGCTGCCACCATATGAAATACTCTAATGATTTTGGTGTTGAGATCGCGCAAAGCGATTTCTCTTCCGAAGAACGGCGTGGAGGTTCGCGGGGCACCTTCTGATCCGAAGCGCCCTGGAGATGATTACGGAAGCGCTAGATAGCGTCGCACGCGAAGCCGGGCGAAAACAACATGTTCACGAAGAATCTGGCCCTGCATGTCTGAAGCACATTGACTGTTGATACACACGTTATGCGTGTGGTCGCATGACGGCCGATCGGAAACCTGCACGCTTTGTCGGTCACAGGGGACCGAACCTAATGATCCCGGGGGGGCGGAGGCGTCCCCGTATTCGTTTGTGGCGTACCTTTTTCGGCAACACCGGCGCAGTCTGCCAAACCGCTGGGCGTGGTACTGAAAATCGTCCCGACCGCCTGCCGGGGGTGTAATCTTCCCGATCCGGGGAAAAGGTGTAACCATTCCGGGCAGTGCGGGCAACGCAGCGTGCGTCTCCGCCAGGTCGGAGACCACCGCAGCACAGGACCGCCCCATCTGGCGCAACGCAAGGCCAGCGCCCGGCCTGGCGGACATGTGGCACAGGCGCCGCGTGGCCCGGGCGACGGCCCCGGTCAGACCGCCCGGGGCACGCAGGGAAGGCTTCGCTGTTTTCCGGTCAGCGGTCCCTGTGGTCGGGCCTTCCTGACCGGCCGGCTAGAACGCCCGTTCGCCGCCCGGTCGCCCCTTCAGACCGATGTCGGCCCAGGTCAGCTGGGTGTTGCGCGTGACGGCCCGGGTCAGGGTGCGGCCCACGACCAGATCGAAGTCATAGCCCGCAATCTGGCCCGAGCCGGGTCGGCGGGCCCAGATGTCGGCCTCGGCAATCACATGGCCGGCCGCCAGGTCGCGGTCGGCCACCACGCTGGCGCGGGCAAAGCGGTAAACCGGTTCTTCCGCCGCCGTGCGCCGCTTGGGGTTGTGCAGGGCGGTGTGAATTTCCCGGCTGCGGTCGATCAGAAAGCGCAGTTCTGCCGGGTCCATCGAGTTGATGATGTCGGGGCCGGCACGATACCGCGTGTCGGTATAGTGCCGCTCCAGAATGCATGCCCCCAGCGCGACCGAGGCCAGCGCCATTTCCGGCCCGATGGAATGGTCGGAAAACCCGACGACCGCCCGGGGAAAGGCGCGCTGCAGGTCGGTGACCCCCTGAAGGCTGACGATTTCGGGCGGCGAGGGGTACAGGTTGGTGCATTCCAGCAGCGCATAGTCCACGCCCGCAGCATCCAGGATGGCGACACTTTCGCGGATCGACTGGATCGTCTGCATCCCGGTTGACAGGATCACCGGCTTGCCAAAGCGCGCGATATGGCGGATCAGCGGCAGGTTGTCAGCCTCGCCCGAGCCGATCTTGAAGGCGGGCACACCGATGTCCGCCAGAAAATCCGCCGCCTTGCGGCTGAACGGGGTGGAGATATAGATCATCCCCAGGCTTTCGGTGTAATCGCGCAGCGCGACCTCGTCCTGCGCGGACAGGGCACAGCGGGCCATCACCTCCCAGATCGAGACATCGGCATTGGGCGGGAAGATCTGCCTGGCCTCATCCGTCATCTCATCATCCAGAAAATGCGTCTGGTGCTTGATGCATTCGCAGCCCGACAGATGCGCAAGGCGGACCATTTCCCTGGCAACGTCAAGACTGCCGCCGTGATTGATGCCGATTTCGGCAATCACCAGCGGCGGATGGGCAGGGCCGATCTGGCGGTGGGCAATTTGCATGGGGTTCCCCGGGTCAGGGCCGCAGTCTTGCGCCAACGAAAAGGCGGATGCAACCGGGAACATGCGCCCGCAGCCGCAGCACAGGCGCCGTCATGGCGGGTCCCTGCCCGGGGGAAAGCGCGTGACGCGCGGTTGCGGCAGCCCGCCGGGGCGGACTGCCGCAAGAATTCAGAACCGCAACGTGGCCACAAGACCGAACAGGGTTGCGTCATCATAGGTTCGCTTGGACAACTCCTTGCCGTTGGAGTCAAAGAGCGTGAACTCGCCGCCCGTGGCAAGACCGGCGAATCCCATGACCTCCATCCTTTCGTTCGGCTGCCAGGAGGCTGTCGCGACCAGAGGCGTGTAGGCTTCCTCGGCAACGCCGCCCGATGCGGTGCCATGATTTTTGTCCAGACGGAACTGGACATCCTCAAAGCGCCCCTGGAACCCGAAGCGCCACACCTCGTTTGCCTGCCAGTTCAGCGCCAGGCCCGGCCCGCGCGAGGCCGCAAGACCGCGCGCCGTCGACAGGCTCAGGCTGTCGTTGATCTGCCAATCGACAAGCAGGATGGGAACGATATCGTCGTCCCCTTCCAGATTATCAAAAAAGCCGACACCGGGGCCTATGATAAGCCGTGGACTGAACTGCCAGGTGAAACCACCCAGGATTTCCGTTGTTGTCGAGTCACCGCTGTCTGCGCCTGACTCTCCGTTAAGGGACATGCCCGGTTCCAGGAAGAACTCAAGCCGGTCTGACGCGCTGAAGCTGAACCGCAGACTGATCTCGTTTTGCCGCACCCAGCCCAACTCGTTCGCAAGAGCAAATCCGGAGACACCGGAAAAGTCATAGTCGGTTCCGCCGAAGCCAGCCTCAAACTCGACCGACGCCCGCTCGCCCAGCGGCATCTCAGCACCGACCGAGGCAAAGGCGCGGTTTGCAGAAAACTTGCCGGATTTGTTTTGGAGGTCCGTTTCCCCCTGGAACACAAACAGGGCGTCAGCCTCAAACGAAAGTCCTTCGTCTTCGTCCTGATCTTGCGCCACGGCAAGGGCGGGGGCACCTGCGATCAGCGCAGAAGCAAGCAGGCCACCCAGATAACGACGGAACATTCAGTATACCTCCTCGATCTTATTGTCCCATACCGCACGATATCAGGGATGATCGCCGTGCACCAGCCGTTATTTTCGTATGGGGCGCCGCGTGGCGGGGTCGAAGGGCTGGCACCGCGTGAACCGGATCGGGCCAGGTGGTGCCGCGCGGGGCTGGTCCGCCGCAGGATCGCCCCCCGCGCACCATGGCGGCGATGGATCTTGGCGGGACGATTGGTTTGATGGTTGCGTCGGTCAGGGTTTCGCGGACCCGGTCGGCATCAGGCGCGCGGCCTGCGGCAAGCGGGCCGCAGGGCGACCCCTTGATCAGCGCCGTCGTGCCGCGCAGGTCATCGGCCCGTCCGGGCAGCGGGCGGCGGCCGGTCAGGTCGCCGGGCGCATCGGCAACGGCCATGATCCAGCCCGTGTTGCCGCCGCGAGATCGTCTGGTTGTCTCGACTTGAGTCCCCGAAAAGCAGGAACCTCTTCCGCCACAGCGCGCCTTGCGCATCCTGGCAGGGGCCATGGCCCCTGCCACAGCGCCAGGCTGATCCTTGGCCAGCTGTGGGCCAAAGCCCCCAGTCAGGGCCCGCCCCGTCCCCGGCGGGCGCTAGCCTCTGTCGGTGCGGGTTGCACCGGTCTTGGTGGCAGAGTCGTGCAGGGGCGGGGGAAACGCGGGTCGCCTTTCCTGATCCCCCCGGAGGGAGCAATCCCATTCCCCGGATCGAAAGGATCGTCCCGGCAGGCAGGCGGCCGGATTGCTTATTCAGCACCGTGCCAACGCGCGCAGACGAAGAGGGGACAAAAGGCCTTCATGACCGGGGCCGTTCGTTCCCGTGTCTGACTGACAGCACGCAAGCTGCCCTGTCAGCCGCTTTGGGTCGATGCCAAAGCCCACCCGCAAGCGCCCCGGCCTGCGGCATGGTCTGCCCCCGGCATGGCGGGCCAAAGGCGACTCGGTGCGGGGCGGCATCCTGACGCGCCGCGCGGCGCGCCAGACCCTGCCCGCCGCGCCAACCGGATCTGGGGCGGCGGCACCGGCCGCAGCCTTGACAGGCAAATTGATGAAAATTGTCGCAAATCTTCGCCGCCCCCGCAGAAAATTTTCATTTCTGACCCGCATCAGTCAAGTAATTGACAAAAAAAACGTTATTTTAAAAAGAGATAGCAAGAAATTGACCGATGGGTTATCATTGCTCCGTCAAGGCCGCGATGCGGTTTGCCGGACAGGCTGCGGTCAGATGCCGTAAGGGGAGGGTAGCGATGCAGGACCAGTCACATTTGGCCGGAGTGTACCCGGCGTCGGCCGAGTTTGTGGCTCGTGCCCATGTCGATGGTGCGAAATACGAAGCCATGTATGCCGCCTCGGTTGCCGACCCTGATGGGTTCTGGGCGCGCGAGGCGGACCGCATCGACTGGATCAACCGTCCGGCCAGGATCAAGAACTGCGACTTCACCTATGGCCGGGTTTCGATCAAGTGGTTCGAGGATGGCACGCTGAACGTCGCGGCCAACTGCGTTGACCGCCATGTCGCGCTGCGGGGCAACCAAACCGCAATCATCTGGGAACCGGATGATCCGAGCACCCCGGCCCGGCACATCAGCTATACAGAACTGCTGGAAAACGTCTGCCGGATGGCGAATGTGCTGAAATCCCACGGCGTGCGCAAGGGCGACCGTGTTGTGATGTACCTTCCGATGATCCCCGAAGCCGCCTATGCGATGCTGGCCTGTGCGCGGATCGGGGCGGTTCATTCCATTGTCTTTGCAGGGTTTTCGCCCGACGCCCTGGCAAACCGGATCAATGATTCCGATGCCAGGATCGTGATCACGGCAGATTTTGCGCCGCGCGGCGGCAAGAAGACCGCGCTGAAATCCAATGCCGATGCGGCGCTGCTGCATTGCGACGACCATGTGAAATGCCTTGTGGTCAAGCACACCGGCGATCAGACCAGCTGGACGCCGGGCCGCGACTTCGACGTGAAGGCGGAAATGGCAGCCGCCGCCCCCTACTGCGCCTATGCCGAGATCGGGGCGGAAGACCCGCTTTTCATTCTTTATACCTCGGGGTCCACCGGAAAGCCGAAAGGGGTTGTGCATACCTCTGGCGGGTATCTGGTTTACGCCGCGATGACGCATCAGCTGACCTTTGACTACCGGCAGGGCGATATCTTCTGGTGTACCGCCGACGTGGGCTGGGTCACGGGCCACAGCTATATCATCTACGGCCCGCTTGCGAACGGTGCGACAACGATCATGTTCGAAGGCGTGCCGACCTACCCTGATGCGGGACGGTTCTGGGAGGTTTGCGCTAAGCACAAGGTGTCGCAGTTCTACACGGCCCCGACGGCGATCCGCTCGCTTATGGGGCTTGGCCCGCAGTGGGTGGAAAAGCATGATCTTTCGTCGCTGCGCGTGCTGGGGTCGGTGGGCGAGCCGATCAACCCCGAAGCCTGGAACTGGTACAACATCCATGTCGGCAAAGACCGCTGCCCGATCGTCGATACCTTCTGGCAGACCGAAACCGGCGGGCACATCATTACTCCGCTGCCCGGTGCCATTCCGCAAAAGCCCGGGTCGGCCACGAAGCCCTTCTTCGGCGTGAAACCGGTGATCCTGGATCCGGCGACCGCCAGGGTGCAGGAGGCGACCGAAACCGACGGTGTCCTGTGCATTGCTGACAGCTGGCCAGGGCAGATGCGTACCCTGTGGGGCGACCATCAGCGCTTTGAAGACGCCTATTTCGCGCAGTACCGCGGCTACTACTTTACCGGAGATGGCTGCCGACGCGATGCCGATGGCTATTACTGGATCACCGGGCGGGTCGATGATGTGATCAATGTCTCGGGTCACCGGATGGGCACGGCCGAGGTTGAATCGGCGCTTGTCGCGCATCCAAAGGTCGCTGAAAGCGCTGTTGTGGGCTATCCCCACGACATCAAGGGCCAGGGCATCTATGCCTATGTCACGCTGATGAGCGGGGTAGAGCCGACGGATGCCCTGAAGAAAGAGCTGGAAGCCTGGGTGCGGACCGAGATCGGCCCCATCGCCAAGCCGGACCTGATCCAGTGGGCACCCGGCCTGCCGAAAACCCGGTCCGGCAAGATCATGCGACGCATCCTGCGCAAGATCGCCGAAAATGATTTTGCCGCGCTGGGCGACACCTCGACACTGGCTGACCCTACGGTGGTGCAGGACCTGATCGAAAACCGGATGAACCGGGCCTGAGATGGATGGCAGCATCCTTGCCTTGCCCGCCGTCGTGACCCTGTCGGGGACCCCGGGTGCCGGAACGGAAACCCGGACGCGCCCGCCCGAAAAGGACGGCGGTCTGGTCCATCCCTGTGCGGGCGATCCGGAAAGTGCGGCCCTACGGGCCGGACCACCGGGCGAAACGGTGCGTGCCAGACCGCAGGCCTGGCGCGCGCAGGCGGCACCGCTGATCGCAGATTACGGCAAGCGCGCCCGTCTGGGGCGGGTCGATGCGACAGCACCCATCGCGGCGATCCGCAGGACGCTGGCAAGCATGCCGGCGTGATCGGCGCAGTAACGGCAAGGCCCGCGTCCGGGGCGGTTCCGGTCGCGGGCATGAAGAACGACAGGCGGATCGCGCAAGCGGGACGCCGGATGGCCCCGGGCATCGCAAGATCCTTTTGCGGGCAACCGCCCGGGGGACGGCAGCCGCAGCAAAGGGCGGCAAGAGGGACAAGGATTGGTCCAAGAGACCATGCAACAAGGAGGACGCCTGATGGCGACGACCGATCTGAACGTGAGAGATCGCTCAAGTCCGATGACCGCAGAAGAGAAGAAGGTCATTCTCGCCTCTTCTGCGGGCACGATCTTTGAGTGGTACGACTTCTACCTGTATGGCTCGCTTGCCGCCATCATCGGGGCGCAGTTCTTTACGCCATTCCCGGAAGCAACGCGCAACGTCTTTGCGCTGCTGGCATTTGCCGCAGGCTTCATCGTGCGCCCCTTCGGTGCGCTGGTTTTCGGTTCGCTGGGTGACCTGATCGGCCGGAAATACACCTTCCTGATGACCATCGTGATCATGGGTGCGTCGACGTTCCTCGTCGGTCTTCTGCCCAACTACTACAGCTGGGGTGTTGCGGCCCCGATCATCCTGATCATCCTTCGGATGCTTCAGGGTCTGGCCCTGGGCGGTGAATACGGCGGTGCGGCGGTTTACGTGGCCGAACATGCCCCGGCCAACCAGCGCGGCTACTTCACGGCCTTCATCCAGACCACCGCAACGCTGGGCCTGCTGCTGTCGCTGATCGTCATTCTTTCGGTGCAGGGCTATGTCAACGGCGCATTCCCCGATCAGCCTGTCCTTGATGCGGCAGGCGTGGCAACCATGAACGCCGACGGCACCCCCGCCATGATGAAGGCATTCAATGCCTGGGGCTGGCGCATTCCGTTCATCGGCTCGATGTTCCTGCTGCTGATCTCTCTCTACATCCGTTTGCAGATGAACGAGAGCCCGGCCTTCAAGAAGATGAAGGAAGAAGGGTCTGCCTCCAAGGCGCCGCTGCGCGAGGCTTTTGGTCCGGGCCGCAATGCCATGGTTCTGCTGATCGCGCCGGTGCTGATGCTTGTGCTTGCGTTCTCCGGCGCGCTGACCGGGTCGCTTGCGATGTATATCGGCATCGCCTTTGTCGTGATCGCGGTCATCTGGGGCTGGCTCAACGCAAGGATCGCGCTGATCGCGCTGCTGGGTCTGGTCGCGGGGCAGGCGGTCGTGTGGTACACGGGCCAGTTTTATGCGCTGTTCTTCCTGCAGAACGTCATCAAGGTTGATGCGTTCTCGGCCAACGTCTTTGTGGCCTGGTCGCTGATCATCGGCACGGGGGGCTTCCTGTTCTTCGGGGCGCTTTCAGACCGGATCGGACGCAAGCCGATCATCCTTGCGGGCTGTCTGATCGCGGCCCTGTCGTATCAGTTCGTGTTCCCGCTGCTGACGCAAACCGCGAACCCGATGCTGCACGCCGCCCATCAGGTTCCGGTTGTGGTCACGGCGGACCCGGCAGACTGTTCGTTCCAGTTCAACCCGGTCGGCACGGCGAAGTTCACAAACTCCTGCGATATCACCAAGGCCCTTCTGTCGAAGTCGTCGGTCAACTACACGACCGTCGCGGCACCGGCCGGCAGCATTGCAACCGTGAAGATCGGCGAGACGGAGATTGCGTCTTTCTCTGGCAGTGCCAATGCCGCTGCGGTCAAGGAATTGACTGCGGCCCTTGAAACCGCCAAGGCGGGCACCGACACGGCGGTGATCGACGCCGCACAGGCCGCCCTTGATGCCGAAAAGGGCGTATCGGCCGCCTTCACCAAGGCCGTGAACGCAGCGATCGCGGCGGCAGGTTACCCCCTGGTCGCGGCAGACAACACCACGGTCGCCAAGGCCGTGAACTTTGTCGATATCTTCACCGCGCAGAAGCTGACGATCATTGCCATCCTGACCTACCTCATCATTCTGGTGACGATGGTCTACGGCCCGATTGCCGCCATGCTGGTGGAACTGTTCCCGACCCGGATCCGCTATTCCGGCCTGTCGCTGCCATATCACATCGGCAACGGCTGGTTCGGTGGCCTGATGCCCGCAACCGCCTTCGCAATCTCGGCGCAGACCGGATCGGTCTATGGCGGGTTGTGGTACCCCATCGTCATCGCCCTGATGACCGTTGTGATCGGGGCCCTGCTGGTGCCCGGCGGGACCCACAAGAAGAACATCTTCGGGGATGACACAGCAAGGTGACGGTTGTCCCGGGCCGGGAGTGATCCCGGCCCGGGAACTTCCAGCTTTTGGCTCATGCCGGAAACGGCAGGCATCACTCCCGCCAGGCGCACCCTTACAGTGCTTCTTGCAGGCAGGATGGCAAAGGGGGATGACAGATGGCCGAGCGTCCGCCGCGTCGCTGCGTCCTGATCGTCGAAGACGATGACAACATCGCCACCGCACTTGAGTACGTCATTTCCCGCGAAGGACTGGATCAGGACCGCGTGGGCAACGGCGCAGACGCCGTGCGGCGCATCCGCGATCTTCGGCCTGACCTGGTTCTGCTGGATGTCATGCTGCCGGAAGTTTCGGGGTATGAAATCTGCCGCACCGTGCGGCAGGACAAATCCCTTGGCGATGTGAAGATTCTGATGATGACCGCACGCGGGTCAACAACCGAACGGCGCAAGGGGCTGGCGCTTGGTGCGGATGGCTTCATCTTGAAACCCTTCGAACTTAACGAATTGCGCAACGAGGTGCGCCGTCTGCTTGGTGCCGGGGCACAGACCGGCCCTTGACCCAATCCCCGGGGCCTTCGGCCTTTGGCGGATCGCCGTGCCCGTGCGGACACCGCAACACACCCCCCCGCCCGTGCCGCAAGCGGTTCCTCAGCCTGATCCGCCGATGTCGCTTTGGGCGACGGCAACCGACTTGATCACCGCGAAGACCGGCCTTCCCGCCGCAAGACCCATGGCCTCGGCCGAGCGGCGCGTGACCCGCGCCAGCAAAAGCTCTGTTCCGGCGCGCAGCTGCACCACGGCCCCCGGCCCCTCGCCCAGCCGCACCGCCGTGACGGTGGCGGGCAGGATGTTCAGCGCCGAGATACCTTCGGGCCGGGTCAGGGCCAGCATCACGTCCTGCGCGGCAATCCGGACCCGCAGCATCGCGCCCGGATCGGCGGCGACACGGGGCAGCCACAAGGGACCGGCCGGGGTTTCCAGCCGCGAAAGCCCGTCCGCCTCGTGCCGGGCAAGCCGGGCGGCAAGCACCGAACCGGCCTCGCGGATGCCCAGCGCCGGAACCGCCGCCGGGTCTGACAGAATATCCTGCGCCGGGCCCGCGCGCTGCACGCGCCCGCCCTCCAGCACCACCAGGGTTGTCGCCAGCCGGGCCACTTCGGCAAGCGCATGGCTGACAAACAGGATCGGCACCTGCGTTTCGTCGCGCAGCCGTTCCAGATAGGGCAGGATTTCGGCCTTGCGCGCCTCGTCAAGCGCTGCCATCGGCTCGTCCATCAGCAGCATCGCAGGGTTGGACAGCAGCGCGCGGCCTATGGCGACGCGGCTGCGCTCTCCGCCCGACAGCGCACCGGGATGGCGGGCCAGAAGCGGCTCGATCCCCAGAAGGTCCAGCACGCGCTCCAGCGTCTCGCCTGGCCCGCGCGGTGCAAACCACCGGCCGTACAGCAGGTTCTGGCGCACCGTCAGATGCGGAAACAGGCGCGCATCCTGAAACACATAGCCCAGACGGCGGCGATGCACCGCAACATCAATGCCGCCTGCACTGTCAAACAGCACACGCCCGTCGCTGGCGATGCGGCCCGCATCGGGCCGCAGCAGCCCCGCCACAGCGTTGATCACGGTGGTCTTGCCCGACCCCGACCGCCCGAACAGCGCGGTGACCCCGGCCGGAGCCGCAAAGGCGATGTCCAGCGTGAAGCCCGCAAAAGCATGGCGCAGGCGCACGTCCAGCGTCATGCCCCGGCAATCCGACGCGCCACAGACCGGCCGACCCATTCCGACAGCAACAGCGCCAGCATCGCAATGGCAATGGCGACCAGCACCAGCCGGAACGCCGCCCCATCCCCGCCGGGAACCTGCAGATAGGCATAAATCGCCGATGGCAGCGTCTGGGTCTGTCCGGGGATATTGGCAACGAAGGTGATCGTCGCGCCGAATTCGCCCATCGCCTTGGCAAAGGCCAGAATTGCCCCGGCAACGATTCCGGGCAGGATCAGGGGCAGCGTGACCGTGACAAACACCCAAGGACGGGACGCGCCAAGCGTGCCCGCCGCCGCCTCCAGCCGGGGATCGACAGCCTCGATCGCCATCCGGATGGCGCGCACCATCAGCGGAAAGGCCATGACGGCGGCCGCAAGCGCGGCCCCGGTCCAGCGAAAGGCAAAGACCAGCCCGAAGGTCTGGTCCAGAAACGCCCCGACCGCGCCCTTGCGTCCGAAGGTCAGCAGCAAAAGGTATCCTGTCACCACCGGCGGCAGGATCAGCGGCAGGTGGACCAGCCCGTTCAGCAGTTGATGCCCACGAAAGCGGTACCGCGCCAGCACATAGGCCACAGCGATGCCGACGGGCAGGCTGATCAGGGTAGCCCAGAACGACACGCGCAGCGACAGGGCTACGGCGCGCCATTCCTCGGGGGTCAGCCAGTCTGTCATTCGTCTCCGGCCAGGGTCCTTGTGCCCGTTTGCGCGCAGCCTAACAGGCCGCGGAAAAAGTGCCAGCTGCATGGGCTGCGTGAACGGAAGGCCGGAAACGCCGCCACCTGCGCGCCCCGCCCGATCCGGCCGGGGTCATCGCCCCGGCCACGCGCTGCGCGTGCCACAGGTGCGCCGGGGGCCACAGCCCCCGGCCGGTGCCGACCTGCATTGCACTTGCGGGAACGGTCCTCGTGCGACTGTGATCTCCAACAGGGCGGGGAAACCCGTCGCGCAGCCGGGGTGTGATCGGATTGTTCCGGGCGGGGGCTGCGATGAACCTTCGGCTGCACCGGTGGCCGACACCCGAACGTGCCCTTCGGCCTTCCAATACCCGTGCCCCATGCCGACAAAGGCGACGACCCGCCTGCGAAGTTCCAAGAAGTTCAACAGCGTGCGGCCTTTCCGGCCCGACCCCACTATCTGGCAGGATCACGGATTCACAGTATTCTGCCCTTGAGAGTCCTGACTCAGAAGTGGTGCTCCGGGCCCTGAACCAGGAAATGCAGGATCGCACCGGTGTTTCCCCTCGGGTCTTGATCCGGACAGTCTCAGCGAACGAAAGTCCGCGTGTCGGTGTTGACAGCAGGGGTCGCCGCGACGGGAACCAGCGCAAAGGCCGTTCGGTGCTTATCCGTGGTTCATCTGTCTGGCCGGCGCGGGCCGCATATCCCGCCACAGCATGATCCCTGCAGCCAGCACGATGGCGAGTTCAGCCAAGAACGTCCAGTGCAGGATGAAATTCCACACCCACCAGCCGTAGCGGGCGGGCACCTCGACCAGGTTCACCTCATAACTGGCAAAAGGCTGCAGCCAGCCGATTTCCGCCGCAATGCTGTCCAGGACCATATGCAGCAGCAGGCAGGCCAAGGTGACCCGGATGAAAGGGTAAAGCCGGTTCCAGTGCCCGACGCGCGCCACGGCCCAGGCACAGACCGCGCAGCCAAGCCAGAACAGGGGCCAGTGAAAGACATAGGAATGGTGGACCGTCTGCCTTTGATCAACAAGGTAGAACCACAGCAGATCAGTGTCGGGCAGAACCGACGCGGCAATGCCGGTCAGGATCAGCGCCTTGCGGTCCGGGTGATCCCTGCTTTGGTATCGCGCCAGAAGATATCCGGCGGGGATATGGGCTATGAACATGTGTTCCGGCTGTCGCTTCGCTTCTGACGCCTGTCAGCGTGGCGGATTGCCGTCATCTGCACAAGGAGATTGCAGTGGCAATTCAGGTCAAAGCTTTGTTTGCCGCCGCGGCGGGCATATCAGCCGGAACGCCCGTCAGCGCGCCGGGGTGAATCGCCCCGGGTTTTGCGGGGGCGGATTGGTTTGGGTCACGCGACCCTGTCGGGTTCCTGTCTGGCGGCACGGCAGTTTGCTTCGGCCTCGGCGGGCGGGATGTGGCCGATCGGTCCGGACGGGCGATGACGGTTGAACCGGTCGGCCCGGCGCGGCCTTGCCATCCCGGCGGCGGCCTGCCGCGACCGCTGCCGCCGGATCACCCCGGCTTTGCAGAGGTGATTGGGGGTCTCGGCGGGGGCGTTGTCATGACTGTCGCCGAGGCTGCACTGTCGCCGACGCTGCCGACTGAAGGAGCGCGATCAGCCTTGGCGAGGTGCCGGGTGCCGTTCATGGTCGGCTATGGCACGCCCCGGTCGCTGTCCCGGTCGCTGTGATGGATCAAACCATCGTCGGCACCGGGACGGCGGGCGTGGATCGCCCGCTCGGGCGCATCGGGCACCGAGGCGACCGTTGCCGATGTGCCGACCTGCCAGCCAACCCTGCGCCGGTCAACCTCACCCCTGCTCGCTGGCCGTCCCGCAAACGCGCCGCGTGTCCCCGCCCGGCCCGGTCCGCCTGTACCCGTCCCGCGCCGGTCAGGCCGCCCGGCGCAGTGCCGCCGCGATCAGTCCCGGCACGCGGGCATCCGTCCCCACCGGGTTCAGCAGCCGGCCGGAAAACCCGGCTTGCGCAAGCGCCCCGGGCAGGTCGTCACTCACATGGCCGCCGCGGGCCGCGAAGAACGGCAGGCACAGCGCCCCGGCACCGAAGGTCTTGGCAATGGTGGCGATCTGCGGGTCCTGATCGATGAACCCCGTCTCCACCCGGCGGAACCCGCCCCGGTCCGCCAGATGCAGCGCCATGGCCCGTGCCACCGCAGCGGGTGCCGGACTGCGGAACGACCCGTGCGCAGCCAGAAGGATGTCCGTCTCCGGCGGCGCGCGCCCGGCTGCCGCTGCCGCCTCGACCGCCAGGGTGACGGTCAGCGCCTGAACGGCAGGGTCCAGACCGAAGGGCACCAGCCTGGTGATCCGCGCCCCGGACGCTGCCGCAAGCCGGGCGGGAAGGTGGGTTTGGGTGAACCATCCATCCGCCATGAACAGCGGATAGACAAAGGCGTGTCCTGCCCCCTCCAGCGCCCGCGCCAGGGCATCCTCCTGCGCCAGCGTGGCAGACCGCACCGACCATCCTGGCAGCGCTGCCGCGACCTGTGCGGCCAGGGCTGCAATCTCGGCCTCGGCCGGGCCCGGGTCAGAGGGCTGGCCATGCGCCACGATCACACCCAGCGGCCGGGTTTCCTTTGCCTCTGCCTGCTGCATGTCCGCTCCCGCTCTGGCCGACCTGACGCGAAGCTAGGCGGCTGGTGCCCGGATGCAAGCCCTGTCATGGCGCGCGGCATGGTTGCCAATGCCCGGCCCCTGCGGCATTCAGAAGCCTGGCGGCGCAAAACCCGCGCCCGCCCCCTGAACCCTGGATCAAGAATGCAGCCTTCCCGGATTGGTGACGTGTCGTTCTGGTATGCCGATCTGGGCGGCCTGCCGCAAAAGCGCCCGCCGCTGGACGGCGACACCACCGTCGATGTCTGCATCATCGGGGCGGGATACACGGGGCTGTGGTCGGCCTGGTATCTGAAGCAGGCAGACCCGGCGCTGCGCATCCTGATCGTGGAAAAGGAATTCGCGGGCTTCGGGGCCTCGGGGCGCAACGGCGGCTGGCTGACGGGGGGCTTCGCCTGGAGCCATGAGAAATACCTGTCCACCGGCACGCCCGAAGGGGTGCGCGCCATGGTGCAGGCCATGAACGGCACCGTGGACGAGGTCATCCGCGTCACCGCTCTGGAAGGCATCGACGCCGACATCCGCCGCACGGACGAGCTGATGGTGGCCGTGACCCCGGCGCAGGTGGCCCGCATGACCGCAGAGGTTGCGCATCGCCGTCACTGGGGCGAAGGTCCCGACCGCGTCTTTGTCATCGGGGCCGAAGCGGCGCGGGCACGGGTCAATATCCGCGGACTTCTGGGCGGCATGGTGGTGACCGGCGTTGCGCGGATCCAGCCGGCCAAGCTGGTGCGCGGGCTGGCCGCCGCTGTCGAGCGGCGCGGTGTGATGATTGCCGAAGGCACGGCGGTGACCGGCATCGCACCGGGCCGCGTCACCACCAACCGGGGTACCGTCACCGCCCCGGTCATCCTGCGGGCGACCGAAGGTTTCACCGCCACCCTGCCGGGGCTGAAGCGCGACTGGCTGCCGCTGAATTCCGCCCAGATCGTGACCGAACCGCTGCCCGCGGAGATGTGGGACAGGATCGGCTGGCAGGGGCACGAGATTCTGGGCGATTTCGCCAATGCCTATTGCTACTGCCAGCGCACGCGAGAGGGGCGCATCACGGTTGGGGCGCGCGGCGTGCCCTACCGGATGGGGTCAGCCACCGACACCAATGGCGCGCCAGATGCCGAAACCATCCGCAGGCTGATCGAAATCCTGCACCGCCACTTTCCCGATACCAGGGCGCTGCGGATCGATCATGCCTGGTGCGGCGTGCTGGGGGTGCCGCGCGACTGGTGCGCGACTGTGGGCCTTGACCGGGCGACGGGCATCGGCTGGGCGGGGGGATATGTCGGTGTCGGCGTGTCCACCTCGAACCTTGCGGGGCGGACGCTGGCCGATCTGGTCACGGGCCGCGACAGCCCGCTTGTCACCCTGCCCTGGGTCGGCCGCCGGGTGCGCAGATGGGAACCCGAGCCGGCCCGCTGGCTGGGCGTCACCGGCATGTATGCGCTGCTCAATGCCGCCGACCGCCGCGAAGCCCGCCTGGGCGGGCCACCGTCACGGCTGGCGGCCCTGGGCAACCGGCTGGCCGGGCGGTGACCGGACATGTGCGCTTGCACGGCATCCGCCTGCAGAACCCTTGAAAGAAGTTCCTCCATGACTTGTTCCGTCCGTACAGAACCAGACACCATCAATGTCAGGAAGGAACGTCCCGTTCACAGCGCTGTTCATTATACCAACGCCCTCAGACGTTGACGGCTCTGGCGGAGTCCCGCGCGGTCATCGGGCGCAGGGTGGCAAGGTCGCTGGCGAAGACGTTCCAGGCGTTGCAGCATCGTGCCACGATGTCCTGGCAGGTTTCGCACACGGAGAT
>JADCEF010000021.1 GCA_020250445.1 Rhodobacter sp. | reverse complement strand
GGCCCCCGGCCGGTCCTGATCCCGGCGCGGCGCTGTGGCAGGGGCGATGGCCCCTGCCATTGAAGCGGTGAGGGTGCTGTCGTCAGTGTGGGCGGGATCAGGAAACGCAGCGCGTTTCCCCCGCCCGCGCGCGACGGTGCCCTGTAGACCGGTGGGTCCGGGCACCACGAAAGGCCAGCGCCCGACCCGGCGGGCGAGAAGCGCCCGCCAGGGGCGGGGCGGGCGCTGGCCGGGGGCTTTGGCCCCCGGCTGGTCCTGATATTGGCGTAGCACTGTGGCAGGGGCGATGGCCCCTGCCAGTGGAACGGTGACAGCGCTTTCGTCAGTGCGGGCGGGATCGGGAAACGCGACCCGCGTTTCCCCCGCCCGAGCGGGACAGTGCCCTGTAGACCGGTGGGTCCGGGAAGGACAGAGGCCAGCGCCCGGCCCGGCGGGTGCAAAGCGCCCGCCAGGGGCGGGGCGGGCGCTGGCCGGGGCCTGTGGCCCCCGGCTGGAAAAGGGGCAGCGTGGCGCTTTGGCAGGGGCAATGGCCCCGGCCATTGCAGCGGTGAAATTGCTTTCGTCAGTGCGGGCGGGAACAGGAAACGCGACCCGCGTTTCCCCCGCCCGTGCGGGACGCTGCCCCGCAGACCGGCAGGTCCGGGAACAATGCAGGCCAGCGCCCGCCGGGGGCGGGGCGGGCGCTGGCCGGTGACTTTGGCCCTCGGCGGGCGTTCTGCACGCGCACCGCATTACTGCGGCGATTGCCCCGGCCAGACCGGCCGGGGCCTGCGGAGGACGTTCCTGTCTTCCAGCCAGCAGCCCATTCAGCCGACACTTCTTCAGAACCTGCTAGAGAAACCCGTTCGCCAGACGCAGGATGCCGGTTTCGGTGCCGCGCCAGTTGGTCTGCACGGCGTCAAGGCGCTTGCGCGTCGCCGGATGATCGCGGTCCAGCGCGCCAAGGCGGACAAGCAGGGCGGCGATGACGGCCTCGGAGGCGCGGGAATTGCCGTCGGCAATCTTCACGGCGATGCCGCGCTGACGGTCGGGAAGAATGGCAACGAAGACAGCCTCGGCCCCGGTCTTGATGGCAACGCGCCCGCCCATGGCGCGCATCAGTTCCGTGCAGGCCCGCCCCTCGCCCGCCACCAGATCGGGATGGTCGGCCATGGCGCGCACCAGCCGGTGCATCGCCCGCTGGCGGAGATCGCCGCTGTCTGTCGCGCCGGCAAAGCGGCCCATGGCGCGCGCCAGCCCGTGCAGGGTGGTGGCGAAATTGGGGGCCGAACAGCCGTCGATGCCAAAGCCCGGCGAGGTTTCGCCGGTCACCTCCTCGGTGGCGGCGCGGATGGCGCGCTGGACCGGATGGTCGGGGTCCACATAATCAGGACCGGCGCGCAGGTGCCGCGTCAGTGTCAGAAAGCCCGCGTGCTTGCCCGAACAGTTGTTGTGAATCTGGCAGGGCTTTTCATGGGCCCGCACCAGCCGGTCGTGCTCTGCGGTGTCAAGGGGCCAATGCGACCCGCAGCGCAGGTCGGTTTCTGCCAATCCCAGCCCGTCAAGCCAGCGCGTCACCATGCCGGTGTGCAGAGCGGCGCCCTGATGGCTGGCGCAGGCCAGCGCCAGCTGCGCGGGCGTCAGCCCGGCCGCATCCGCCGCGCCGCTTTCGATCAGCGGCAGGGCCTGAATCATCTTGCAGGACGACCGGGGGAAGATCACCGCCCCGGGGTCCCCCCAAGCCTCGATCACCCCGCCCGCCGCATCGCAGATCACCGCATGGCCGCAATGGGCGCTTTCCAGCAGCCCGCCGCGCCAGAGCTCGACCATCGGAAGTGCCCCTTGGCTGCCTGCCATGTCAGCATGTCCCTCACGCCTGCGCGATTTTGCGCCCATTGGGCTTTCACGCTTTGCCGGTTTTGCGGTATGGGACGGATATCGGGTTGAAAACTTCTGCGCCACAGGAAAAACTGCGGCAGAAGCGGCGGGCAGCCGTCGGGTGCGGGGAATGGCAGCGGGGAGGCCGTGAACGAATGGCAGCATGGATCTTGACCGGCCTGCGCGGCGCAGTGCTTGGACTGGCGGCGGCAGGGACGATGGCGGCCGGTGCCGTGGCGCAGGAATCGACGAACCGCGTCGCAACAAAGACGGACTGGAGCGTTTTCACCGAAGAAAACCCCAAGGAGTGCTGGGGTGTGTCCAGCCCCAAGGAAACGGTCAACACGCGCGATGGTGCCCCGGCCACGGTTCGGCGCGGCGACATCCTGCTGTTCGTGACCTTCCGTCCCGGATCGGGCGCGGTCGGCGAAGTGTCCTTCACCGGAGGCTATCCCTTTGCGCCGGGATCGACCGTGAACATGACGATCGGCGACAGCAGCTTTGAGATGTTCGTGGACGGCGAATGGGCCTGGCCGGCGAACGCCACCGATGATGCCGCGATGCTGGCGGCGCTGAAGGCAGGCTCTTCGGCGGTGCTGACGGCGCGGTCGGCACGCGGAACGCAAACGAAGGACACCTTTTCGCTCTTGGGTTTCACCGCAGCGATGGAGGAAGCCGAAGCGCGCTGCAAGTAAGCCCGGGGTCGGCGGCTGGTGCCCCCCGACCGACCTGCGGACCAGGCGGCAGGGTTCGGGTTGGTGCCGCGTCAGGGAAGCAAGGCTGTGGACCCTGCAAAGGTCACAGGCCCTTTGATTGCCTGTAGGCTGCGATCATATCGTCAAGCGGAACGCCGTCGATGGTAACGCCCGTCAAGCGGCAGTTCTTCAGGACCGTCCCAGAAAGGTTCAGGTTCTGGAAAACGGAACCTGACAGGTTCACATCGTTCACGTGCCAGCCCGACAGGTTACTGTCGTTGAACCGGGCACCAGAGAAATTGATCTGGTTGAATGTTGTCCCGGAAAGGTTGGCATCGTTGAACTGCGAGCCGGAAAGGTCCGCATCGTTGACGTCAAGTTTTTCAGTAACCCGATGCAGCTTCATCGTTTTGTGCTCCGGAACGCCAAGGTGGCAACTAGTTGCCTATCTCTTGGGGGGCAAGCGCACCCGGCTTGTCAGACTGTGCGGCATTCACTGCGCCGCTTACGCAACCTTCCTATCCGCTGAATTCGAAAAAGCAAGAAGATGTTGAGAACTGCCCAGCCCTTCGGCGGCGTTACACGAAGGTTCCGTTCCTGACTGCAAACGCCTATATGAGGCGGACACACCCCCGAGGATGCCATGACCGATCTGCCCGCCGCCCCGATCACCCAGGACGTGCTGACCCTGCCGCGCAAGCTGCCAGAGGGTGGCCCGGTCAACCTGATCGGGCTGACGCGCGATCAGGTGCGGGCGGCGCTGCTGGCGGCAGGCACGCCCGAGGCGCAGGTCAGGATGCGCGCGGGCCAGGTCTGGCAGTGGCTTTACACCTGGGGGGTGCGCGATTTTGCGCAGATGACCAACCTGGCCAAGGAGTTCCAGGCGCGGCTGGCCGGGAATTTCACCATCGAACTGCCGCAGGTCGTCACCCGCCAGATCAGTGCCGACGGCACGCGCAAATACCTGGTCCGCATCGCCGGCGGGCATGAGGTGGAAACGGTCTATATCCCCGAAGAGGGGCGTGGGACGCTGTGCATTTCCTCGCAGGTCGGCTGTACGCTGACCTGTTCCTTCTGCCACACCGGCACGCAGAAGCTGGTGCGCAACCTGACGGCGGCCGAGATTGTGGGCCAGGTCATGCTGGCCCGCGACGATCTGGGCGAATGGCCGGTCAAAGGTGCGCCCAAGGTGGAAACGCGGCTGATTTCCAACATCGTGCTGATGGGCATGGGCGAGCCGCTGTACAATTTCGAAAACGTCCGCGACGCGATGAAGGTGGTGATGGATAACGAAGGCATCGCTCTGGGCCGCCGCCGCATCACCCTGTCGACCAGTGGCGTGGTGCCGGAAATTGCCCGCACCGCCCAGGAAATCGGCTGTCTTCTGGCGGTCAGCTTTCATGCCACGACAGATGAGGTGCGCGACCGTCTGGTGCCGATCAACCGCAAATGGAACATCGCCACTTTGCTGGATGCGCTGCGCGCTTATCCGGGCCTGTCCAATTCGGAACGGATCACCTTTGAATATGTGATGCTGGATGGGGTCAACGACAGCAAGGAAGACGCGCACCGGCTGGTGGAGCTGCTGCGCGGCATTCCGGCAAAGGTGAACCTGATCCCCTTCAACGAATGGCCGGGTGCGCCCTACAGGCGGTCGTCGGGCAACCGCATCCATGCCTTTGCCGACATCATCCACAATGCGGGCTACGCCAGCCCGATCCGCACCCCGCGCGGCGAGGATATCATGGCGGCCTGCGGGCAGCTGAAAAGCGCGACCGAGCGGGCGCGGAAAAGCCGGGCGGCGGTGGCGTAACGGACCGGGCTTCGCCCCCGATGCCAGCAGGGTGCTGAAAACGTGCCGCTTGCACGGGCTGCCTGACAGAGAAGCGGGAACCTCTTGCGCCTGGCACCTTGCGCATCTTGGCAGGGGCCATCGCCCCTGCCACAGCGCCATGCTGCCCCTTGTCCAGCCGGGGGCCAAAGCCCTCGGCCAGCGCCCGCCCCGCCAGCGGCGGGCGCTTATCGCCCGCCGGGTCGGGCGCTGGCCTGCCGTGTTCCCGGACCTGCCGGTCTACAGGGCGCCGTCCCGCGCGGGCGGGGGAAACGCGGGTCGCGTTTCCTGTCCCCGCCCGCACTGACGAAAGCATTGTCACCGCTGCAATGGCAGGGGCCATCGCCCCTGCCACAGTGCCACACTGGGATCAGGACCAGCCGGGGGCCCAAAGCCCCCGGCCAGCGCCCGCCCCGCCCCTGGCGGGCGCTTCGCCCCCGCCGGGTCGGGCGCTGGCCTTTCGTGGTGCCTGGACCCACCGGTCTACAGGG